>JAIVHP010000063.1 GCA_020201045.1 Flavobacteriales bacterium | reverse complement strand
GTGTGTTATGGATGCGGCCATCCCATCCGGCGGCGAGGTTTTCGGTAGAGAAGAGTTCTTGTCCCCATCGGTTGTAAATAACCATGCGGCCGGCGGTGATGCCTTTTTCAGCCAGCGGGGCAAAGGTGTCGTTTAGGCCGTCGCCGTTGGGGGTGAATACATTGGGCATTTCCAGTTCTACTTGACAGTCTATTAGGGAAATGTAAATGGTGTCGCTGGCGGTGCAGGATCCTTCGGTAACTTCCAGAAAATAGCGGCCGCTATCCCGAACGGTGTACATCGAATCTGTGGAGCCATCTTGCCAGACTAAGCTTCCAATACCATCGTCTGGGTGGCGGTAGGTCCACTCATCGCCTTGGCAAAGGGTGGTGTCATTTCCAAGATCAACCACAGGAAGGCTATCGGTATAAACCGCAAAAATATTTTCTGATGTGCACTCTTCGCGGAAAATGCTAACCCGATAATTGCCCGAAGCCGAAACGGGGTATTTCGGATTTGTGCTTCCATCTTGCCAGAGGTATGTTGCACCCGGCTCAGATGGGTCGAGCACAGCGGTGTCGCCGGAGCATATTTGGATCGGGATCGTGTCGGAGGGAATGTCCAGCCGGTATTTTGCAAAATAGGTGTTGTAGGTGGCGCTTGGTCCCGATACGGTGAGCAGGGCAGACGATGTGGAATCGGGGTCGAAGTCCTGCTCCTGCCTAAAGCCACCGCTGAGGTATTGGTAGTTGTCGGCAATGGCGGTAAGGCTCATCACCGGTCCGCTGGTGCTGCCGCCCACCTGCACTACCGAGCGGTAATTGCCTTCTGAATCGTACCGCGCCATAAAATGCGTGAAACCGGAACTGATATTGCTGGTGAGTGGAACATAGCCGTCATTTGACGGGTCGAAATCGGCGTGGGTGAGCGATCCGGTAAGGAAAATATCGCCGCGGCAACCTATTTCCAGGTCGTACACCTGCGTAAAAGTGCTGTGGATGGCTTTTACCCATAGAAAGTTACCATCGCTGTTGTACTTGGCAAAAAACGTCGATCGGTTCAGTCCTGTAAAAACCAATTCAGACTGTGGCCCGGGATCAAAGTCTACCGTTTCTTTAAAGTTTCCCGCTACAATGATATCGCCGTCCGCATTTTCCCTTATGCCAATGTATTCCGGGCTTCCGCCGCCCCCGGCCCAATAGCCATTTACGTTGATGCCGCGGGCCCATACCAGCGCGCCATCGCTTGTGTACATGGCAAAAAACCGGTCGCTGGCTGTCTCGGCGGCTAGGTTGTACTCAGCAGGAGATGTGTCGAAATCAACGGTGTTGCCAAAAGATCCTGCTATGAGTAGGTTTTCCGATTCCCCGAAAGATAGGCTTGTCGGCGTACCGAGGTTGCCGGCTCCGCTCAGCGCGTGCGCCCAGATAAGTTCTCCGGCCGGGCTGAACTTGGCTATGCATATTCCACCGCTGCCGGGGTTCAAGATCAGCTCACCGGGCCCGGGATCAATGTCGAAGCTTTGGCTAAAAGCTCCTGTTACGTATATATTTCCATCGGGGTCTGTGGTTACTCTTCGCAGAATTGATTTCAATTCTACCGCCCATAAATAGCTTCCATTGGTATTGTATTTGGCTAAAAAGCCGTAGAAGCCAGCATCACCGTCATTGCCCAGAATGGCTTCACCTGGTCCGGGGTTAAAGTCGGCCGGATTAGATCCATGCCCAATTATAACGGCATTTCCCTCCGTATCCGTCGCAATGTGGTTTGCCCGGTTGTATCCATCGGTCGCGAGTACATGCGCCCAAAGGTAATTGCCTGCTGAGTCGTACTTGGCGAAATAGATATCCCGGTAACCGGCAATTTGGAGCGCTTCTTCGGGGCCGGGGTCAAAATCTACGGTGTCTACACTGTAACCCGCTATGTATACATTGTGATCGGAATCCAGCGCCAGGCCCTTGCTAAGATTCTGCCCGGGAGATAGGTTTTCAGGGGTAGATAACCCGCGTCCCGGCAGACTCCTCGACCAGATGTGATCCTGGGCGAAGTTTTCGATAGCCGGTGCGAGGAGCAAGGCCGTTAGAACTCCCGTTGCGGCCAATTTCCTTTTCGACCAAATTCTATGGATGTATTTCGATGCGGGCACAGGTATAAATGTATTAAGAAATACATTGCCAAGTATTTTACCGTTGTACGGGCCACTAAATCGCTATCGACATCTTTTATCCAAAACCGTAAAAAAACCGGTTTCTCGGGCTTTAACTTTATTTCGGTTTCAAAAATAAGTTCGTAATTCTGTGGCGCTTTAATTTTCAGAATATCGCCGGAAAAAACAGAGTGGCTTATGGCTGCCAACCGGTCTCTGGCAAGACCGTGTATGGAATCTACCACCGCGTTGTACTGCGCCGGGAATTGGTATTTTTCGGGTATACTTTTTAGCGAATCAATTTTCAGTGAATAATATTTGGAGTCGCCATCTGCACCCACAAATGATGCGTGCCTGATTAACCTTTTTTCGTTTGCGTTTAACTGATCGCACGTATCCACAACCAGCAATATGGGTTTTTCGCTCGTGTAGTCGTCCAATACTTCGTACCGCTTCCATGGCGTTAATATCAAAGCCACGTTTTTATAGGTTTGCGACAGCGATGTACGACTCATCATAACGGCGTTTGTGGGTAAGCCGGTTGCTGCAGATAGCGTAAAGATTTTTTGTTCCGATCCGCATTTCGGCGAAATCCAGGTGCTTTCAGACCCTACGTGAAAGTAGGGCAGGGGCATAAATGCCTGGTACTCCCCTTTGTCAAAGGGCAGGTCGTTTGATTTGCCGGCGCGGTCAATGGCTTGGGTAAACGACGGAACCTGGTTGTTAAAGCGGTTCACCACGCGCGTGTTGTAGTAAGCCTCCCAAAATAAAACCGCAATGATTACCCCAAGAATGGATGCATTAACACCGGGGTGTATTTTACGGGTTGAAAAGAGTCTGTAAATTTTAATGAACACGATTATATTCAGCACATAGTAAAACAGCCATGCAAACCTTCCTACAGCTCTTATTTGAGCAATTGGCCCGAAGGAGAGCCGCAAGTTTTCAAGCCCAAAAATAAAGGGAACGCCCATAGAAAACAGCAATGCGGCCAGGGATGCCCAAAACCAGACTTCCGTTTTTGGATTATCCGAAAACGATCTCTTTGACTTTTTCGTTATCAGTTTTGATATCATAATGGCTATGAAGCCTACCCCTGCAATAATGCCCACGTAAGAGATGCCTTCCCACGCATATTTATCCGTAAATTCAAATTCTGACATGGAATACGGATAGAAATCAAGGATAGGCAAAAACACACTTCCGGGGTATGCTCTGTTTTCGAAAAAACCCCACGGTACATTCGTTCGGTCTACCACTGCATCAAATTGTCCCATCAACAGGTGAATCAGCAAGAAGGGAATTAGGAGTTGGATGAATATATGCAGGTATGGGAATACCGATTTGATGTTGTCTTTTTTTGAGATAAACTGATTGCCCCAGTAAAACAGCACAAGAAGGCCAGTGAAGATGAAAAAGTACAAATGCATCATACAGGCAAAAAGCGCAGAAAGTCCAAAGAGCAATGAGCGTTTCCAGGTGCGTTTTTCCTGAATGAGAAGCAAAATGTATAATTGCAGCGGTATCCATACCATCCAGCCAAGCGAGAAGTGCCCGCCCAATCGCGATATTTGTGGCGATAGGAATCCAATCCCAATAGCGACCAGTAGGCTGTACCACGCCGAAATTTTAAATCGCCTAAATATGAGGTAGATGAAAAAAATCCCCAAAATTACAGAGGCTATCATCATCGCATTTATAATTCCGACCAGGTATTTGGAGCACGGAAAAATATTTTGATCAATAAATTTTACCGTATTGGAAATGGGTGGTTGAGAACCTGTGAAAAAAATATTCTCGCCATAGGGGTGGTTCATGCCTTCAAGGCGATGGTAATTTTTGTCGTAGTAGTTGTGGTATACAGCCCCGTAATAGGCTTTTAATCCATCGCCGCCGCCGGAAAAATAAGTTGAATTCAGGTTGAAAATTAAGGGACTAAATAAAACAAGAACAGCCGCAGTTATAAGGAGTAGGGCAATTGCGTTTTTCTGTTGTGTTTTCATCTGAAGCATTGATTGTAGGGAAATCAATGAATTTCTTTTACAAGATAGAGCGGCCTTTTTTTATTCTCGTCAAAGTTGTATCCCACGTATATTCCAATGATGCCTACGAGGAAAAACAAGAGCGTAAAGCTAATGCTCATAAACAACACCAGTGTGGTATAACCCGAAGGCGGTGTGTCGCCAAAAAAGTACACGAAAAGTGAATAAACGGCCATACAAATCGAGAATAGCGCGAATAACATTCCGATGTAAATGCCCAGATATAGGGGTGATTTGGAAAACGAAACAACTGCGTTTGCCGATAAGCGAAGGAGCTTTAAGAAAGAGTATTTAGACGTTCCCCCAATGCGAACCGGAGCCACAAAGTTGATGGTGGTTTTTTCGAATCCCACTATTTGAATAAAACCGCGTAAAAACCGGTTTCGCTCTCTAAAATTTACCCTTAGTTTTTCCGCTACATCATTGGAAATCAAAAAGAAATCGGATGCGTTTTCATCGAGTTGATATTCGGAAAGCCTATTGATAAACCGATAAAATAGCCGGGATGCTTTGTTTTTTATCCAGCTATTGTCGTCCCTTTTCTCGCGAATCATCGTAACAATGTGGAAGCCTTGGTTGTATTTCTCTACCATTTCGGGAATAAGCGAAGGCGGATGTTGCATGTCGGCATCCATGCAAATAATACTATCGCCCTTAGCGTGGTCTATTCCTGCGATCATAGCAGCTTCATGGCCAAAATTTCTTGTTAAGCTAATAATGCTAATCGCGTAGGTTTCGCTTTGCTTTATGTCGTTTAGGATTTTGGCGCTGGAATCCGTGCTACCGTCGTCTACAAAAATCACTTCTGCGTCGATGTTATTTTTAGAGAGCACCTTTTTAATCTCTTCCCAGGCATCTGCCAGAATAGACTCTTCGTTATAGACCGATATAACCAGGCTAATCATCTTGCGATTGTTTTTTCCAAACATACACACTCCTATTCGAATAAACTTTTACCCCGGAACAAGTCCGTGGTTGCTTCGCTTACCCCGGAACAAGTACGGGGTTGCTTCGATGACCCCGGAGCAAGTCCGGGATTTCGCGCACTCATCAAAAGAGGTGAAGAGGGCTGGGGTTTAGTAAGCCAAACATCATAATTTTTCTAGTAAGGTTAAGGCCGTAACAGCCTATCAGAATATTATTTGCGATTTAAAGGGGTATCCCATTTAATTTTTAATGCTTCGCACTTTGCCAAAATGTGGTTGTTGTTTGAACGGCTATCGGGAATCTTCAAGATATCCGCTTTTTAGATAAAGCTCCAGAGTGTCTTGTTGCGGTTTTGCGAAGGGTGTTTCCGGTAGTGCCGAAGCACAACTTTCTCCAGCGATAAATTACCCGTCTAATTTTTGCTGGTGATCCCTGTTTTGCGCTATTTCTATAAATTCCGTACATTGCGTTACGTAAAATACGCAATATTGGAATGAAAAGCTAAATCACCTACGCAAAACTCGGCATCAGAACATGGCGAAGCTTAAAAATCCCTTTTTACTCACTGGCTTTCACAGTGTGAAATATTTCTGCGATCGCGAGCGGGAGTTTGAAACACTAAAAGATCACCTGGCCAACGATCGAAATATTGTTTTGTACTCCTGGCGTAGGATTGGAAAGACATCTTTGTTGAAGTATTTGCTCAACACCCTTGAAAAGGAGAAAAAGGCGGAGACGCTCTATGTGGATTTACTCAGCACGAATAGCACGGTCGATGCACTTGAGCTGATTACACAGGCTGTTTACGATAAGTTCGGAAAAACAAAGTCGGGTCTTTCGGCAGCTTTTCAAAGGTTGGTGGGTAGCATTGGAATGTCACTCAGTTTCGATCCGCATACCGGCATACCTGCGTTTTCATTCTCTGCCGGTTCCAGTCCAAAACCCGAAACGTCTTTTAGGGTACTGGGCGAGTTTTTAAAAACCCGAAAACAAACGGTAATCGTAGCCATCGATGAATTCCAAAGAATATCCAACTATCAAAACCAAAACGGGGAAGCGGTTTTCAGATCTTGGATGCAGTCTTTTCCCGAATTGCGGTTTATTTACAGTGGAAGTCACCGCCATATGATGACTTCTATGTTTGCGGAAAAGAACCGCCCTTTTTACAGAAGCACCCAACTTCTTGATCTTGAGCCAATAGAATACAGCGAATACGAAAAATTCATCCGTTATCATTTTAGCGAAAACGGAAAGGAAATTACCAAAGCTCAAATCCGTGAAATTTACGTGTGGAGTCGGGGGCAAACGTATTGCATTCAGCTCATTTGCAATACACCTGGCTGAAACATACCGCGAAATTCTCGCTCAGGAAGCGCCACTTCTCGCCAATTATGCCGATCTGCTTACTCAGATGCAGTGGCAGGTGCTATGCGCGATTGCGAAAAACGAGCCGGTAAAAAATCCGCACTCCCGCTCGTTTATTGAGTCCAATAAACTCGGGGCAGTGAGTTCGGTTAGTACCGCTCTTACCATGTTAGTTAATAAGGAAATTGTCATAAAAGAAGGCGATTTCTATCTGGTACACGATGTGATTTTTATGCGTTGGCTGCAATCGCTTTAAGCGAAGGGTTTTTTTTGTTTTTTTTCTTCTAACTGGTGGAGATTCTTTTGGTCTAATTTGCATTAAGGACCTTTTCCAAAGTTTTCAGAACCAACTTAAAGGATCAATTACCACCACCGGCAAAACTCAGCATCTTTCAGGCTCTTTTTTTCTTCCAACTGTTGAAGGTACCTTGTTCAGGAATGTGTTCAGAACCTAAATATCTACTGCATCCATTTCAAAAATTTCCCGGGTTCATTCCTTCCAGCCGCTACGCCTACCTTTCCAACTACTCATTCATTTCAACAGCACAATCATTGCCCCGTTTAGCGAAGCGCTTTTGGATTGACGATCCTTTATATTTGAAGCTGAACACGATACGCCACAACCTTTTCTGAATTGGACTATGAATAACCTCGCGAAAACCAACAGACCTAACCAAAACCTCGTTTTCAATGCGCTGATGCTCCTTTGCATCGGCGCATTTTTAATTTCCTGCGGCGACGATGATGAGAGTAACGGACCTTCATCTCCTCAAGCCGTTGATGCCTGTTCAGATTTTAGTGCGGCCACTACAGATCGCGGCTCTACATTTACATTGTCGTTTCCAGATGGCACAGATACGGTTATTATTGGGGAATTTATACCGAATTTGCTTGGAATCGGTAACTATTTCGGGGGTAATATTTGGAGACAGGTAAGGGTCTTTTCTCATATCGGTATAATACATTTTCGAGTGAGTATGCCTTCTGGTACAAATACTTTGGAGACGATGACGCAGGAACACGCATTGATTCCTTCAAGCCTTGGCAATACATCGGGTCTCGAAGAACCGTACCCAGAATTATGGATTCCCGATAACGACACCATCATTGGAAATGCATCGGGAACGGTTTCCATACTCAGAGACGCCGGAAACGAAAGTTCTGGAAATTTCGCTATCTACGGAACAATTGATGCTGAATTTAACACTGTGAATACTTCGTTCAACATACGGGGTTGCTTCTGGAACATAGACTATGATTGGTTTGGGTAAGTCATTTTCAAAGAATTTTCTGTGAGAGTTGGTACGCCCTGGTCGTCTTCGCAACCACTATCCTCGGTTGTAATATTCCAATCGGCTCAATGGGAAATTCCAATCGCTCTCCTTACATCGCATGCCACTCATTTCAATACTTCTAGCTGCGATTAGAGACAGTGTGTGCTGTACATTTAAGCAAAACACAAGTGAAATTGTCATTCTAGAATCAGAATATGAGAAACCTCGCGAAAACCAACAGACCTAACCAAAACCTCGTTTTCAATGCGTTGATGCTCCTTTGCATCGGCGCATTTTTAATTTCCTGCGGCGATGATGATGAAGATAACGCTCCTGGGTCACCTTCTGCGTCGGATCCAAATTTCGGTGTCGCGACAACGGATGAAGGTTGCAGTTTTGAACTGGAGTTTCCCGATGGATCGACCACCACCATAACAGGGTCGGGTATGACTTCGGGTTGGCAAGGGGGAAACCTACTTGGCTCAAACTACTTTAGGCAGGCTCGTGTTTTTACCGACCTCGGTTCGATGGATTTTAGGCTCAGTATGCCCGGGGGTACACCTTTTATCGATTCGGTGCAACAAACACACAGCTTACGAACTACACTCTTGCTGCTCGAGAACACGCCAAATCTCAATGAACTCTACCCCGAACTGTTTTTCCAATTTAGCGATACGATTAATGGGAATGGTTCTGGCGTTGCTACCATTTACAAGGATGCAGGCAACGCCGTGTCTGGAAATTTCTCCATATTCGGAACAGTAGATGCCGAATTTCAAACGACAAACACTTCATTTCGAATGACCGGAAGCTTTTGGAGTAGAGATTACGACTGGTAGATTGCAGAAAAGCGAAAGGAATCAAGCGGTATATTCCGCCAGTTCCATCCACCTTTGGGTTTTGGCGTCTAATTTTTTCACCAGCGTTTCGAGCTTGTCGGAAATTTTCATCAGTTCTTCATTCGACTGGGTGCTGGAGAGCTGCTCGGCCAAAGCGGCTTTTTCCCCTTCCATCTCTTCGACCTCCTTTTCGAGTTTTTCAAACTCCAAACGCTCGCCATAAGTGAGCTTGGTCTTCTCTTTTGGGGCATCTTGATCTGCCTTTCGGGCAACGGCTTTTTTCTGTGCGACAGCTTTTGATTTTGCCGCTTCTTCATCGGCTTTTTTGGCGCGGTACTGCGAATAATTTCCGGGAAAATCGCGGATGGCCGCCTGCCCTTCGAATACAAAAAGGTGGTCTACCACCTTGTCCATAAAAAAACGGTCGTGGGAAACCACCACCAGGCAGCCATCAAAAACCTGCAGGTAGTCTTCCAGCACTTGAAGGGTGTCAATATCCAGATCGTTGGTGGGCTCATCGAGCACCAAAAAGTTGGGGTTTGCCATAAGCACGCGGCAAAGGTAGAGCCGTCGCTTTTCGCCACCGCTGAGGGTAGAGACGAGCTGCCACTGCTTTTCGCGCGAAAAGAGAAACCGTTCCAATAGCTGTGCTGCAGAAAGTTTGTGGCCCTTGTGCAGCTCAATCACTTCCGCTACATCGGTAATCACTTCAATGACGCGCTTGTGGTCGCTGGCCAGAAGTCCTTCCTGATCGTAGTGTCCAAATCGGATGGTTTCGCCCTGCACGATTTTGCCGTTATCCGGTTCTACCTTGCCGAGCAGCATTTTCACAAAAGTGGATTTTCCCGTTCCGTTTTTTCCCACAACACCGAGCTTTTCCTTCCGCTTGAAGGTATAGCTAAACTGGTCGGTGATCTTAATATCGTCAAAGGCTTTGGAGACCTTGTGGAACTCGATGATTTTTGAGCCCATACGCTCGGTTTTTACGCCGAGCTGCACCGATTCGTCGGCGATGCGCTTGGAAGCTTTTTGCTGTAAACCGTCAAAGGCCTCTATCCGCGATTTTGATTTGGTGGTGCGCGCTTTGGGCATCCTGCGCATCCACTCCAGCTCGGTGCGCATCAGGTTCTTTGCCTTCTCTACGCTGCTGGCCATCTGCGCCTGACGCTCCGCTTTTTTTTCGATGAAGTAGGAGTAGTTTCCCGTGTAGCGGATCAATTCGCCATTGTCTATTTCGAGAATATCCGAGCATACGCGGTCTAAAAAGTACCGGTCGTGGGTAACCATCAGCAGCGTAAACTGTCCGCCCGAAAGCCAGTTTTCAAGCCACTCAATGGTGTCCAGATCGAGATGGTTGGTTGGCTCATCGAGAATGAGAAAATCGGGCTCTTCGAGCATCACCTTGGCCAGTGCGGCACGCTTTCGTTGCCCACCCGACGCGGCGTCTACTTTTAAGGCCGTATTCTCTATACCCAACTGCCCCAAAACTTCCTGCACCCGCGCTTCGTAATCCCACGCGTTTTGCCGGTCCATTTCGTCCATGCAGCGCTGCAGATTTTCGTTGTCGTCGGGGTTTTGAAGCGCTTTTTCATAAGCCAAAACCGCGTCGCGAAGCGGATTGTCAGACTCCATACCGAATGAAAAATCCTGAAAAAGCATGCGCGGGCCGTAGCGCTTCGAAATATTTTCTACCGAAAGAATGTTCATGTGTGAATTTCTGGGTGCAAAGATAATCTGTTAAAACACCTATCCCACACGCCGGGGGTTTATTAAAGTGGGGTGGTGAGGGCTTTCGAGCGTTTTGGGTTTTGCGGAACTTTTGGGTTTGAGAGGTGGTGGGGTTCAATGGGCAACGCTGGTGTGGGTGTTCGAGCGTGTTGGGTTTTGCCGTGCTTTTTGGGTTTGAGAGCTGGCGGGGTTTATGCGGCAATTGGCAATGCTGGTGTGGGCGTTCGTTCGTTTTGGGTTTTGCGTTGCTTTTTGGGTTTGAGAGGTGGTGGGGTTGAATGGGCAAATGGCAATGCTGGTGAGGGCGTTCCTGTGTTTTGGGTTTTACGGAACTTTTGGTTTTGAGAGGTGGTGGGGTTAAAAGGGCAATGGGCAATATTTTGCTGGCGCAAAATGCAATGGCCTTCGGCCGCAATTACCTCCCGTTGGTCGGTGAGCTCGCCTGCCTTTGGCAGACTCGGTTGGCAAGGGCAGTAAAAACATCCTTCCCTAATTCATTCAAGGCACCCCCGCCTTGCCCATTGCATTCAAAACCCTTCAATTGGAATACAGACTAGCCAACCCAAAACCCCATCGCTTCCAAAATCCCACACCACTATTGCCCATTGCATTTAAACTTCGCCAGCCCTTAAAGATTCTAAGCAAAATCAAAGCCTACAAAAGCCAAACTACTACACCAGCATTGCCAATTGCAATCAAAACCCAACCAGCTCGAATAGTCACTAGCCAACCCAAAACCCCATCGCTTCCAAAATCCCACACCACTATTGCCCATTGCATTTAAACTTCGCCAGCCCATAAAATTCTAAGCAAAATCAAAGCCTACAAAAGCCAAACTACTAAACCAGCCTTGCCCATTGCATTTAAACTTTGCCAGCTCCTAAAGATTCTAAGCAAAATCAGAGCCCACAAATCCCCAACTACCACACCACCATTGCCAATTGCGTCCGCCAGAGGCGGACATTTGCCCATTGCCGTATAAACCACACCAGTTCGTAAACCGCAACGGCACAAAATATCCTTAGATTTCGCAAACCTACACCACCGTTGCCAATTGCATTTAAACTTCGCCAGCCCATAAAATTCTAAGCAAAATCAGAGCCTACAAAAGCCAAACTTCTAAACCAGCCTTGCCCATTGCATTCAAGACCAACCAGCTCGAATAGTCACTAATAAACCCAAAACCCCATCTATTCCAAAAACCCACACCAGCGTTGGCCCTCACTCCCGAACTTCATCAAGCAGAATTTCAATTTCATCTGCGAGGCGCTCCATGTCTTTCGGACTGGTGCCGTCGTAGTATCCGCGAATGCGCCTTTCGGGGTCAACCAAAATGAAGTTTTCGGTATGGATAAAGTCTTGCTTTCCGCCATCGCCTTCGTCGAGCACAGCGAAATAGCTCTTTCTGGCCAACTCGTAAATGTGTTGCTTTTCTCCCGTGGCCAGGTGCCAAACTTCGGGATTCGCACCGTAGCGCTCTCCGTATTCGGCAAGAGCTTCTACGCTGTCTATTTGCGGCGTAACCGAGTGGGATAGAAACATCACTTCGGGGTCTTCCCTGAATTCCTCCTGAAGCTCTGCGATGTGGCCGCTCATAATGGGGCAGATGCTGGGGCAGGTGGCAAAAAAGAAGTCGGCTACGTAGATTTTCCCTGCGAAATCTTGCTGAGTTATGGTCTTTCCCGTTTGATTAACCAGCTCAAAATCGGCGATGGTGTGATCTTCGTAAACACTTCTCTTGCTTTCATCAACCAATTTTGGATTGATATCCGAAGGCTGAAAAACCTTGAGTTTTTTCTGTGTTTTGAGATAGGGGTAGGCTACAGCCATGCCAATTCCGACTATGGCGAGAAATATTCCAACGGTAACTATCCAGGTTTTTGTTTTCATTAGAAACGGGTTGCGATCTGCCGACAAAGGTCGGAAGTATTTGATAAACGCCTTCCCGCACTACCTTGTTTTCTTATCCTGCTGGAATCTCCAGGTCGAACCGGGAGCCCTTCCCCGGGCCGGGACTTTTTGCGCTTACCTTTCCACCCAGAGCTTCGATATTTCGCTTTACGCTGTACAAACCAAAGCCGGTAGATGGTTCTCCATCTGTTCCGGGAACTCCCGGACTGAATTTCTTGAAAAGCATTTTTGCGCGCTTTTCGTCAAAGCCAATTCCCTGGTCTATCACGCTAATGCACACGCCGTTTTCACTATCGATGGCGCGCACAATAACCGTGTCGCCCTTGTGCGAAAACTTGATGGCATTGTTGATCAAATTCTTAAGCGCCATTCCGGCTTTTTCGCGATTTGCCGTAATCTTTGCATCTGTGCGAATTTCTGTGCTGATGCGCACACCCTTTTGAATCGCCTGGCACTCGCTTGTTTTTATAGCTTCATCGCAAAGCAACTCTACAATTACCGTTTCTTCATCCAGGTCTTCCAGATCGTTGTGCTCAGAACGCAGCGACTTCAAAATGCGCTCCAGGAAGCTCAGGTGCTTTTTGCCTTCAGCAATCATGGTGTCGCAGAGCAGGTCAATTTGACTTTTATCGTCTTCGGCTTTTATCGCTTCCAAAATTCCAAGACATTGGCTAAAAGGTGTTCTTAAATCGTGGGAAAGCATCGATGCCAAATCCGATTTTTCTTCGATGTGTTCGTGTAGTTTGGTTAGTGTTTGCTGGGTGTATTTCATCACCATTCCCGCTTCGTCGGGGTAGGATGTAGGCAGGGAAGGGAGCTCTTTTTTGCGAATGTAATTCGATAGCGCCTGCTGGGTTTGAAGAAGCGGGTTGAGAAGCCGATCCAAAACAAAAAGCGTCACTCCCGTAGCCAAAAGCGTAAGCCCCAGCCCCACCAGAATAATGCGAAAGGACTCTGTAGATTGCGGCTGAAAAGCAAAATATCCGATTAATCCCAAAAGTGGAATGTGGGTGCCTACAAAGGCGACAAAGAGAAATTTTAGGGCGTAGCTCTTTTTTAGGAACGAAATTTTGGATAGAGATCCATAGAGCGAAAGCTTGCTGGAAGGTGCCATGATTATTGTTTTGGTAAGTGGTTTTACTCAAAACAACCCTTCAATGTTCCGCGCTACATCTTTGATTGCATGCTGTTCGTCGAATATTTACCCTTCCGTGTAAATTCCTTCAATCAAATCGTGATACTTTTCGTGAATTACCTTTCGCTTCAGCTTCAGCGTAGGGGTTACCATTTTATTTTCCACGGTAAACTCGTCGTCTAAAAGTCTGAATTGCTTGATTTTTTCCCACTTCCCAAAATCTTCATTGTGTTCGTCTATCTCTTCCTGATAGCGGTCAATAACGCGGGGGTTGACGAGCATATCTGCGCGGCTGCTGTATTTTATTCCCTTGCGTTTACACCAGTCTTCCAAAAACTCAAAGCTGGGCACAACCAGCGCCGACGGGTGTTTTTTAAATTCTCCCACCACGATAATTTGTTCGATAAACCGGCTCTCTTTAAACTTGTTTTCCATGATTTGCGGAGCGATGTACTTTCCTCCCGAAGTCTTGAAAATTTCCTTCTTCCGATCGGTAATCCGTAGGTATTGATCTTCTACCATCTCGCCGATATCGCCGGTGTGAAACCACCCGTCTTTGTCGAGTACTTCGTCGGTAAGATCCTGCCTTTTGTAGTAGCCCATCATCACATTCGGGCCTTTCACCAAAATCTCTCCGTCTTCGGCAATTTTTACGTGAACGTCTTCGATTGGCCTTCCGGTAGTACCGATTTTCATGCCTTTGTTGTCGAGTTCGTTTACGCTTACCACCGGACTGGTTTCGGTAAGGCCATATCCTTCGAGAACGGGAATTCCGGCAGCGTTGAAAATCCTTGCCAGCCGTGGGTTTAAAGCCGCCGAGCCGCTGGCAATGGCCTGCACATTTCCACCGAGGGCTTCCTGCCATTTGCTGAAAATGAGCTTCCGTGCAAGCTTGAGTTTCATTTCGTAAATCGGCCCATTTGCACCGTACGGCTCAAATTTTTCGCCTACGCGCACCGCCCAGAAAAACAGGCCTTTCTTTATTCCCGATAGCTCAGCTCCTTTGGCAACTATTTTGTCGAATACCTTTTCGAGCAGTCGCGGAACAGCCGTAAAAACATTGGGTTTTACATCGCGAATATCGTCTCCAATGGTGTCGAGCGATTCGGCGAAGTAAAGCGATACCCCGGTGTATGTGTAGAGGTAAATAAGCATGCGCTCGTAGATGTGGCAAAGCGGCAAAAAGCTCACGCCCCTGGCCGTTTCGTTTACCGGAAGGCGGGGCTTGCTGCCGATGGCGTTGCTGGCCACATTTTGGTGGGAGAGCATTACGCCTTTTGGGGTTCCCGTGGTTCCCGATGTGTAAATTAGGGTTGCCAAATCTTCGGGCTTCACCGATTTTTTTAGCCCTTCTATTTTGTCCATATCCGGCGTTTCGGCCAGAAGTTCACTCCAGTGAGAAGCATCTTTTATCTCGTCGAAAGTATAAATGCTCTTAACCGATGGCGATTGATCTTTTGCGAGTCGGGCTTTAGCCAGGAGTTCATCGTCGGAAACCATCACCATTTTCACTTCGCTGTCGTTGAAAATAAAGGCGTATTCCCTGTCGGAGATGGTGGGGTAAACCGGAACGTTTATGGCGCCAATTTGAAGAATAGCCAGATCGGCAATCACCCATTCGGGGCGGTTGTTTCCGATAATCGAGACTTTATCGCCGGGCTGAATGCCTTCGCGGAGCAGGCCGGTGCTGAGCTGATTAGCCATTTGAATTACCTTTTCGGTAGAATAGGTTTTCCACTTCCCGTTTTCTTTTCCCGCCAGTGCCACTTCCTGTGGATAGTGCTCCATTTGGTAGTGGTAAAAGTCGAATAATCGCGTTTGATCTGCTTTAAGTCCCATATTATTCTTTGAAATTCTGCTCCCAAAATAGGGAATATTTTGGTTTTTCGACAAGTGTGTATTTTGGGAATGATGTCCTTCTAGCCCTGTGGCTTCCGGTACAAACTTCCTTTCTGCTTTGGATTGCCGAAATTAGAAGACCGTCTTATTTAACCGTCGCTTTGATGCGCTGCGCAATAAGCAAGCCGAGCAACACATAGATAGCAAACATAAAGAACCCGACGTGCAACTGCGATTTATTGGTAGTGAGCATATCCATGTTTTGGGTGAGGCCTTCCAGTTGGCTGAGCTGCTCGGAAATAATTCCCGAGAAACCGATGTAGGCCATAAAAATGGCCACCACCATTACGTCGGCCATCGACCATTTTCCGGTTTTAAAAACCATAAACCGCATGGCTTTTTTGGTTCGCGCTGATTCTTTGTGGATGTAAACGAGTGAGCTGATAAGCTTGGCCAGCGGAAAAAAGATGCTAAAAGTTAAGACCAAAACCCCCACCGCGGCAAGGTCTAATTTGCCTTGAGCTACCATAAGTTCCACCACTTCCAAAATGCTCTTGCTTTTGTAGAAAAGCACTTGATTGGTAAAGGCTACAGGTTCGCCCAGGAGCTGAAACCGCATTTCGGCGATGCGTGCGTCGAGTTCAATCATGGGCAGCGACACGCCGAGATAAAGCGGAATAAGGGCTATCGCCGTGGCGATGGTTAGGTGCTGTTTAGATTCTCCTTTCACTGCTACCAGCCATACCCCGACCAGGGCAAAAAGCAGATACAAGGCGTGTGTGTACGGTTTCTTTTCGCGGTTCAGTTGCTCGGCGCTTTCTTCCAGACCTGCTATTGCCTGGCTTCTATCGGTGTACCCGTAATTTTCAAGGATATAATCGTGTGTCGTGTAGTCGGTTTCCGAAAAGGTATCGTCGGCGTAGGTATTTATTTTTTCTACGATATAGTTTCGGAGGTCGTTTCGGTTTCTCGGATCGTCGAGAAAATTCAATATCTCTTCTGTAAAGGTGGGTACATCGCGCTTCATTTTATCAAAGATTCCCAGAAATCCCGAAACGGCATTGCGTATGCCACCGAGTACACCGCGGTTTTCGCGCTCAAATCGCCCTTCTAGGTCTGAGATGAGTTTGTACAGAAAGGTCGATATCCGAGCGCGCATCTCCTGCCGGTTTGCATTTGTGATTTCCAGTTCTTCCACTTTTTTGGTAACTACATCTGCCACCACCACTTTCCAAACGTCCACATTAAAAAGGCCGTATTTTACTTTTGAGAGCTCTATGGCATCTTCGGTGAAAGCGCGTCGGGAGTGCTCAAGAGCCGAAATTCGCCAGCCGAGAACCGCAGAGAGCAGCAGGGTTGCAAGAAGTAAAACCGTGATTGCACGCGACATTTACTCCGTTTTTAATGATGGATTGTTCTTGCTCAAGATGGGTCGCCGATGGTTTTGTCGGATGGGTCCGTTTCGTCTATTTCGCGGTAGTAATTCCGCAAAATTCGATTGAGTTTTACAAACCGGTATACGCCCACCACGAGAAAAATCACGGTGAGGTAGAGTGAAACGTAACCGAGGTACTTTACCCGCTCAAAGCCTTCCAGTTGAATCAGGGCGATTCCGCCGACGAGCAAGTACAGCGACGAACGGATATAGGAGAGCAGTGTTCGCTCGTTTGCCAGTTTGGTGCGCTCCATGGCGAGGTAGTCTCGAAGAATGATGTCTTCGCGGTTCTTAAATCGTTTTTTGATGCTTAAGATTCGCCTGATATTCACAAGTGTGCTTTTTCGGAATCAAAGTTAAGGGAATCGTTTGAGAATTTTGGGGCGTAGGATGGCAGGGTATCAGGTTTTCTGCTTCTTCGTTGCGGAGTGAAATCAGAATATTGGCTAAAGG
>JAIVHP010000248.1 GCA_020201045.1 Flavobacteriales bacterium | reverse complement strand
CGAGGTAGATTTGTTCATCGCCCAACGGGTGGTTCGTTTAAAATTCGAAACGGAGAATATTGCGCTTTTTCGCAGCGGTTTTGAATTTATGGAGAAATTTAAAGATCCTTCAGCAATGGATGTAATTCTCCTAAACTATCGCATGCCCGAAAAATCAGGTCTGAATGTTTTGGACGATATGCCCGGTATTTTGCCGAACTCAAAACCTTTTGTGATTATTACATCCACCTCACTCGACCCGGGCGATCTAGCGCGAATAAAGGCACACCCAAAAGTCGACTTCTTCATCCCAAAGCCGATTCTGCCGGCCCACATCAAAAAGGTAATTGAGCTTTTGCTTAGCACAAAGCAGCATTAGCATTCTCAAAATATACCAATAGGCTTCGCTTTTGCGTTCAGGAAGAAAGGCCTTTTAATGATTTATTTCCTAACCGTATTATTGACGTGCTTGAACACTTCGTATGCTAGCACTTCAGAAATGAATATTCCAGGTTGTCTTCTTGAAGATGAAGTGGAACTCGCAAATTTGATCAACGACTACCGCACGGAACACGACCTACCCCCTATTCCGCTTTCTAAATCGCTCACGGTGGTTGCAAAAACACACGCCGCCGACCTTTTTAAGGAAAAGCCCTTTGACGAGAAAAGCTGCAATCCGCACTCCTGGTCAGACAGTGGCGATTGGAAAGCATGCTGCTACGGTTACAACACGCATAATGGCCCATGCATGTGGGAAAAGCCACGCGAGATTACCGATTACGAAGGCGATGGGTTTGAGATTGTAATGTTTTCGGAAAACTCCCAATTTCCAGATAAAACCGTAAGTGCAAAAGCAGCCTTCGAATCATGGATAAAAAGTGTAAATCACAATAGCGTGATTCTGAATAAGGGTATTTGGGAAAAGGTAGAATGGAATGCAATGGGTGTGGGCATCTACAAAGGCTTTGCAGCCGTGTGGTTTGGTCGTGAGAACGACCCTGCAGGACTTGCTGAAGCCTGCGAAAACTAAGATTCTGTTCTGCGCCTGGAGATCATCACCGCTCTTGAAATAAGGATCAAGCTGAACAAGACGAATACGTGAACCATATCCTTATGGGTAAACCACAAGCGGTCCACATCGTATTTCACCAAATAGAGAACCCCCGATAAGAGCGCTAAAATAAACGCAGACCGGAGAATTCGCGAAGACCTGTCGGCGATAGTTGCCGAACTCAAAACCGAAATCACCAAAATATAAGTAAAAGCTAAATCGATTACGGCGGGTAAGAAATTGTACACTGCAAAAAGTGCGGAACTTACCACCACCGCCTTTGCCAGCAGCCACTTTCGGTAAATCGAAAACTTTTCAAAACGCCTTACCACGGCCATACCGGCATAAAAATTAGCGAATACTACCAGCGTGTTCTTCACGCCCCAAATGATGTACATCCAGGTTTCTCCGAGATAGGTAGGGAAACCGTGGGTTAAAATACCCCCAGTAGCTCCCAGCCCAATGAGTAGAATAAAATTCTTCCAGTCGCGATCAAATTTCGACCTGGATTTACCCATAAAAATCAAAAGGGAATAACTGACCAGACAGATGGCCGCGTTTGATATTAAGGCACCGGGCTCGTGAACGTAGATATCGTTGAAGTAAATTCCATTTAGGTTTTCGGGATACATCGGCTCTACGTTTCAGATGATGGATGTGGGCGAAAGCTAACTGCCATCAGAATAAAAAGTGCCA
>JAIVHP010000247.1 GCA_020201045.1 Flavobacteriales bacterium | reverse complement strand
GATTAATAACCGAAGTTTTACCCGCTCCGGTGGCCCCAACAAAGGCAACTGTTTCGCCTTCTTTTACTTCAAAACTCAAATTTTTAAGTACCCACTCTTCGGTGTTGTATCCAAACCACACTTTTTCGAAAGTAATTTCTCCGGTGATTCCGCTATCCAAATTTCCATCGTCTTCTATATTCGACTCCGTATCGAGCACCCGAAAGACGCGTTCGGAACCTACCATTCCCATTTGCAGAACGTTAAAGCGATCTGCGAGCTGCCTGATGGGGCGAAATAGCATGTAAATAAACAGGATGAAGGCAACCAGATCGCCCTGGGAAACTTCGTTTTCCAAAGCTCCGCCTACCCCCCACCATACCAAAAGTGCGAGTGAAACTGCCGATAAAATTTCAACTACCGGAAAGAATATGGAATAGGCCCAAACCGACCGAATGTGGGCCGTTCGATGCGATTTATTAATTTTTTCAAATTTCTCCCTTTCCGTTTTCTCGCGGTTAAAAACCTGCACGATTGACATGCCTACGATGTGCTCCTGAACGAATGCATTTAACCTGGCAACCTGCGTACGCACCTGCTGGAAGGCCTTTTTGATGGCGTTCTTGAAAACGATCATCACCACAATCAAAACCGGGATAGGTGCCAGACTGTACAGCGTGAGTTTCCAGTTTATGGCAAACATTACGGCAATTACAACGATGAGCTTCAGCAGTTCTCCCATTACGGTGAGCAGACCCTGAGAGAAAATTTGGGCAATGGTTTCAATGTCGCTGATGCAGCGCGTTACCAGCGTACCGATAGCCGTATTATCGAAATACTTGAGCTTAAAAGATGTAATGTGGGTAAATAATTTCGATCTCAAATCGATGGTTACCGATTGGCCAATCCAATTGCTGTAGTAAGTTTGATAAAACTGTGCAACTGCTTCGAGCAGCAAAATTCCAACCACAACCAGGGTTAGAAGGAGCAATCCATCGGGATCGTTTTCTATGACGTAAAGAGACATACCTGAAAACCCGGGTAAATAATTTTGTATCAAAGGCTCTACCTGTTACTTGCGACATGAATTTCCGGGTATCGAATTTCTTTTAAAAATAATCCTTGGGGATGCGCAGACTTCCCTGCTGCCATGCGCGATTTCTTTTCCATAACAGCGAGAATGTGATTCGGTTCTTCACTTCCTTCGCCAATGGGCAGCATGGTGCCAACAATAGCCCGCACCATATTCCGCAAAAACCGGTTTGCCGTAATGGAAAAGACCACCCCGTCATCAATGTGCTTCCACTCTGCTGCACTCACGTTGCAAATATTCGTTTTTGTTTGGGTTTGTCCCTTGCTAAAAGATGTGAAATCTCGCTCTCCGATCAGAAATTCTGCGGCGGCGTTCATTCTCTCCAAATCGAGTTTTCGGGGATGGTAAACGGAGTAGGCATTGCGGAATGGGTTTTTGCTGAAATGGATAAAGTAATCGTAACTTCTGGAGTAAGCGCTAAAGCGCGCGTGAAAATCGCCGTTCACCGGCATTATTCCATTAATGGCAATATCCATGGGCAAAACCGCATTCATTTTAAAACAGAAATTCTCGGGCAAATCCATCGCGGTGTCAAAATGCAGAAAGTACGCCGACGCGTGAACACCTGTGTCGGTTCTACCACATCCCACTACCCTGCCCAGATCCTTCACAAAAATGGCCAGCGCTTTTTCCACTTCTTCTTGCACGGTGTTTACTCCCGGCTGCACCTGCCATCCACAATAATTACTTCCGTCGTAAGCCAACTGCAGAAAATATCTCGCCAATTGTTTTTCTTTGCTGCAAATGTAGGAGAAGCAAGTGAAAAAAATAGGGGTAATTTCAGATACGCACGGGCATATGGACGATCGGATTCTGCACCACTTTAAAGAATGCGACGAAATTTGGCATGCCGGCGACATTGGGAACCTGCGGGTAACGGATGCCCTAAGTGAAATTGCAACACTTCGGGCGGTGTACGGAAATATTGACGACCACGAGGTGAGAAGCCAGTTTCCAATAGACCAGATATTTGAAGCTGAAGGGCTAAAGATCTACATCACCCACATCGCCGGAAGGCCGGGAAAATACCCACTCAGGGTAAAAGAAGTGATTTCTAAAGAAAACCCCGACATTTTTATATGTGGACACTCGCATATTTGCATGGTTCGCAAACACCCTTCGCTAGATGTTCTTCACATAAATCCCGGAGCGGCCGGAAAACACGGATTTCACAAAGTGCGAACACTGGTGAAGTTCCATATAGACAAAGGGGTTCCCTCTAAAATGGAAGTGGTAGAGCTGGGGAAGCGGTAGTTACCGAATCCGGTCGAGTGAACGCACCAGCGCCTCGTCCTTTTTTATTCCCCGAACAGCGAGAAATAAAAACACCATTGCCGCAATGGGCAAATAGAAACCGCTGTGGTGCAAAACTTCAGCCGTAGAATCAAAAACCGCTTCGTTTATTTTGTCGATTGCGAAGAACAGAAAAACTACAAAGCCGAGGTTTACCAAAAAACCCAGGCGCGTAACCTTCATCTGCACAGGTCTTTTCTTAAAGAGTAAAATCGCAATAAGCGGAATAATGCTGATCAAAATCCCAAAGATGTACGTTGGGAATGGATAGGGATTCGTCATCTCAAGCATATCGCTCTGGACGTTGAAAACCCCGAACATGGCAAATTCACCAATCTTAACATCTCCACTTAAATAGTGCGCGAAGGGAAGAAA
>JAIVHP010000062.1 GCA_020201045.1 Flavobacteriales bacterium | reverse complement strand
CGCGAGAATCTCGGAGTAGCCGCGCTCGTCTTCCCAATACATGTTTTCGGTCAGGGTAAAGTAGTTTCGCTCGGCTTCCTGTTCGGTGTAGCCCGCTTCTTCAATAGCGGTAACAAATTTTCGGGCACTTCCGTCCATGATCGGAATCTCGGGTCCGTCTACCTGAATAAGGGCATTGTCTACTTCGCAGCCGTATATCGCCGCGAGAATATGTTCGGTGGTATACACCCTTACGCCGTTCTCTTCGAGTGTGGTTCCGCGGTTTGTGGTGATTACGTTGTCAACGTCTCCCTTAATTTTGGGCTGATTTTCGATGTCGGTGCGCTGAAAAACATACCCGTGATTGTCGGGGGCGGGCTGAACGGTAAGGTTGACTTTTTCGCCGGTATGCAGGCCTACGCCTGTAAAGCTCACCGGTGCAGCCAGGGTGCGCTGTTTTTTACTCATTGTGCTGTTGTTCGCTTTAATTCTGCCAATTCATCTTGAAGGGCTTTGATCTCCTTCATTAAACCGGGCAAGTTTTTAAAACCGATATATGATTTTTTGTAGTCCACCAGGTTAAACGATGGCGAACCCTGAACTACCGTATTTTCTTTTACAATGTTTGAACCTATTCCGCTCTGCGCGGCAATTTTGGTTCCGTCTGCAATTTTCAAGTGGCCTATTATTCCCACCTGTCCGCCTATCATGCAGTTTTTGCCTATTCGGGTAGATCCGGCCACACCGGTTTGAGCGGCAATTACCGTGTTTTCTCCGATGTCTACATTGTGGGCAATTTGGATTAGGTTATCCAGCTTTACCCCACGCCTGATGATAGTGCTACCCAACGTTGCGCGGTCTATGCAGGTATTGGCGCCAATCTCTACGTGGTCTTCTAAGATCACATTTCCAATTTGGGGCACCTTGTTGTAATTGTTTTCGCTGTTGGGAGCAAACCCAAATCCATCGCCGCCAATAGATGCGCCGTTCTGGAGTATGCAGTCGCTACCTACTATGCACTCCGCCATAACACGCACACCGGCGTGGATAATGGTGTTGGTGCCAATTTTTGCGCCTTTTCCAATATACGACTGGGCGTAAATTTTAACGTTGTCGGCAATCTCGGCTTCTGCTTCTACCACAACTCCCGCCGCGATGTAAACGTCTTCTCCAATTTTTGCCGATTCGGAAACGATGGCCTGATCAGAAACGCCCTTATCGTCGTACTTCAATTGGTTGTATAGCTCCAGCAATCTGGCAAAACTCGCATAGGGGTCTGCCACTTTTATGAGTGTACACGTTTCGGGAATAGATTTCTCTGGTGCGAAATCGCTTTTTACGATTACCACCGAGGCATTTGTTTCGTAGATGTGCTCAGAGTACGCCGGGTTGGCCAGGAACGAAAGTGTTTCAGGTTTTCCTTCTTCGATTTTACTCAAACCGGAAACCTGAGCGTTTTCATTGCCAACAACTTCGCCGTCAATAATTTGAGCAATTTGAAGCGCTGAAAATTTCATCGCCCAAATATATAAATTAATACCAATGCCTTTGTTGTCGGTCTAATCATTGTAATTCAACTCTTTGGGAACACACCGTATATACTTGGTTACAGCCTCCGTTTGGGCCAAAAGCGAACGGTTGTCAGATGCTTCGGTAAGATCTATTAGTTTCCCCGATTTTGTGAGGATGGTGATCCCGTCTTTTTGAACGAGATAAGCGTTGTTTTCTATTCGGTCGGTGAGAAAATAATACCCCGCTTCTTCTTCGGACAGATCAAACAGCTCCATGGTTTTTTTGCGGAGCTTTTCGGTTTCATCTTCGTCGAAAGGCGTTTTGCTAATCCGCACCCGAAAGAGTTTTCGGTTTACCAGCCGTCGACAGAGATCGCTCAGGATGCGGTCAGAATGATCTATCCACACTTTAATTGCGCCCAAAATATCGTAGTCGTCCAGTTTTACAAAGGCTTTCAATATCTCTCGATTTTCAATAAAGTCGCCACGGCCATAGCTGGAATAAAGAAAAAACCGCAAGGCCGGTGATGCGAAGAGTTCGTCGCCGCGGTGGGCGCAGTATTTTGCCCTTTTCAGGATGCTGATCAACAGCTTCTCTGACGATACTACCGTTTTGTGAAGGTAAACCTGCCAATACATCAGCCGGCGGGCAACGATGAATTTCTCTACGGAATAAATGCCCTTTTCTTCCACTACAATTTTATCGGCTCTTACGTTGAGCATTTTGATGATGCGCTGATTGCTCACCACTCCTTCCGATACCCCCGTGTAAAAGCTGTCGCGAGAGAGGTAGTCCAGCCGGTCCATATCCAGTTGGCTGCTCACCAGTTGGTGGAGAAAATGCTTGTGATAGCTGTCTTGAAATATCGCTATTCCCGTGGTGAGTTTCCCGTCAAAGTCTTCGTTAAGCCGCTCCATCAGCAGGGCCGATATCACTTCGTGCGATACATTGTCAACAAGCGTAAACTCCAGGGTATGCGAAAATGGCCCGTGGCCGATGTCGTGAAGCAATATCGCCACAAGCGCTCCGAGCTGTTCGTCTTCGGTTATCTCCACATCCTTTTCGCGAAGCGCCGATATTGCCAGGCTCATCAGGTGCATCGCTCCCAGCGCGTGGTGAAATCGCGTGTGGTTGGCGCCGGGATATACCAGGCTAGACATGCCTACCTGCTTTATTCTCCGCAGCCGCTGGAAATAGGGATGCTCTATTAAATCGTATATTAAATCGTGCGGAACCGTGATAAATCCGTACACCGGATCGTTTAAAATCTTTCTTTTGTTGTGTGGCTTAATTTCTTTGTTATTTCCCATGTTTAAATTGCCCGCTGCACACTAAATTGGTACGATATCTGTTATTTAGACCAAATGTAATTCCATTTTTTAAACCTCACAGCAAACCACCCAAATACCTATGCCAACAAAAATACTCTGGGCCGACGACGAAATTGAACTTCTCAAACCACACGTGCTGTTTTTGCGCGAAAAAGGATTTGAAGTTACGACGGTAAACAACGGAAGCGACGCGGCTGATCTGGCGGCAGAATCGAGTTTCGATATCATCTTTCTCGACGAAAATATGCCCGGACTATCTGGCCTTGAAGCCCTCGGGCTGATCAAATCGGCCAAACCTTCGGTGCCGGTTATCATGATCACCAAGAGCGAAGAAGAGACCATAATGGAAGATGCCATCGGGTCTAAAATTTCCGACTACCTGATAAAGCCGGTGAACCCCAATCAAATTTTGCTCTCCATCAAAAAGAATCTCGACAACCGAAAGCTGATCAACGAGCGAACGACTTCTAAATACCAACAGGCTTTTAGAGATATCGGTATGGCGCTAAACGACCGCCTGGATGTGGAAGACTGGAAAGACGTGTACCGGAAATTGGTTTTTTGGGAGCTCGAGCTCGAAAGTGGCAGCGACGGCGTGATGGAAGAAATACTCACCATGCAAAAGACCGATGCCAACGCTTATTTTTCGAAGTACCTGAGCGAGAATTACATCGACTGGCTCAATGGCAATTCCGATGACGCGCCCCTGATGTCGCACAATGTCTTCAAAGAAAAAATCCTTCCGGAAATCAAAGATCAACCGCTGTATTTGATCGTGATCGATAACCTCCGCTACGATCAATGGCGGGTTATTGCTCCGGCGCTTGACGAACATTACCACATTGCCGAAGAAGATATCTATTTCAGCATTCTTCCCACAGCTACGCAATACGCCAGAAACGCTTTCTTCTCGGGGCTGATGCCAAGCGAGATCCAAAAAATTCACCCCAAGCTCTGGAAAAACGACGACGAAGAAGGAGGGAAGAACATGCACGAAGAAGAACTGCTCAATGCACAGCTCAAGCGCGCCGGAAAAGATTTTAAGGTGAGCTACAACAAAATTACCCGTCTCGATGCGGGGAAAAAGCTCGCCGACAACATCAGCAACCTCGCTAATAACGACCTGAATGTAATCGTCTACAATTTTGTTGATATGCTTTCACACGCCCGAACAGATATGGAGGTTATCAAGGAGCTGGCCGACAACGATTCGGCTTTCCGCTCCCTAACGCAGAGTTGGTTCGAGCACTCGCCCCTCAAGGATATTCTCGAGAATGTGGCGGCTTCGGGAGGGAAGGTGATGATTACCACCGACCACGGAACCGTTCAGGTTACCGATCCCATTAAGGTTGTGGGCGATCGAAATACGAGTACAAACCTCAGGTATAAGCAGGGAAAAAATCTCAATTACGACCCCAAAGAAGTGTTTGCCGTTACGAAGCCCGAAGATGCTTTCCTTCCCAAATCAAACGTGAGCACTTCGTATATATTCGCCAAAGAGAAGCAGTATTACGTGTATCCGAACAACTACAACCACTTTATGAATTTTTACAAAAACACCTTCCAGCACGGTGGCATTTCGCTCGAAGAAGTGCTGATACCCATCGCCACCCTAAAAGCAAAATAGATGGTGTTTGAAGTAAACGCCCTGAGCGATTACCCCGAAGTTGCCGGAAGCATTATAGAAGCCTCCGGCGAAAGCCGCCACCTGGCCTTTTACGGCGAGATGGGAGTGGGTAAAACAACGCTAATTTTGGAAATTCTTAAAGTGCTGGGAGTGAAGGATCGGGGAAGTAGTCCCACTTTTTCGATCGTAAATGAATACGAACGTCCTGATGGCGATCCGGTTTACCACTTCGATTTTTACCGGATTGAGTCCGAAGAAGAAGTCTATGACATTGGTTATGAGACCTATTTCTACAGCGGGTTCTACTGCCTGATGGAGTGGCCGGAGAAAATTCAAGGCCTTCTTCCAGACGATGTGGTGGAAGTATCCATTGAAAAAAGAGAAGAAACGCGTATCATCGCGCTTCAATAATTCTCTATTGATGGCAATTTTCGTATTTTCAATCCCGCAAGGAAACTTTCAATGCCATGATCAGTTCTAAAGAAGCCCTCAAAGCGCTTGCCCGAGAAGCGTCTCTTCAGCCCCAGGAACAACTCCTGGAAGTAAGCAAGCACTCACAGCGGCTGCAAATAGGTATACCGCGAGAAACTTCGTACCAGGAAAATCGGGTTGCTTTAACGCCCGACGCCGTGATGGTTTTGGTCAATAACGGCCACGAAATTGTCGTGGAGAGCCAGGCGGGAAAAAATTCCTATTTCGACGATCGACTTTACAGCGAAGCCGGGGCTAAAATTGCCTACGACAGAAGCGAGTGTTTTCAAACCGATATTGTACTCAAAGTTGCGCCGCCCAGCAGTGAAGAAATTGCCATGCTCGGCCACAAACAAACGCTGTTCTCGGCTCTTCAGCTCAGCGTGCAGCCGCGCGACACGCTTAAAAAGCTGATGGAGAAGAAAATTTCGGCCATTGCATGGGATTACGTGCAAGACGAAGAAGAGATTTACCCCATTGTGCGAGCCATGGGCGAAATTGCCGGAAATGCCGCAGTGGTTATCGCGGCCCAGTACCTGAGCAAATCGAGCGGCGGCCACGGGGTGATGCTCGGTGGAATATCCGGTGTGGCTCCTACAGAAGTGGTCATTATCGGGGCGGGTACAGTTTCCGAATACGCCTGCCGCGCAGCGCTCGGAATGGGAGCCCTGGTTAAGGTGTTCGACTTTTCTACATATCGCCTCCGCCGGCTGCAAAACGATTTGGGGTCGCGCCTCTACACTTCGGTTATTCAACCCGAAGAGCTGAAGCGGGCGCTGAGCACTGCCGATGTAGCCATCGGAGCACTCCGAAGCAATGAAGGCCGCACGCCTACGGTTGTTACCGAAGATATGGTGAGCAATATGCGCGAAGGAGCCGTTATTGTCGATATCTGTATCGATAAGGGCGGCTGTTTTGAAACTTCAGAGGTTACCAATCACACCGAACCGACATTTAAAAAATTCGGGGTTACCCACTACTGCGTACCAAATGTGGCGTCGCAGGTGAGCAAAACGGCTTCAATGGCCCTGAGTAACATCTTTACGCCCCTCTTGTTAAACATCGGTAAACACGGTGGCTGTTCAGAGTTGATCAAACGCGACCGGGGTTTCAGACACGGGGTTTACCTGTACAACGGTACACTCACTAACGAATCCCTTGGCGAAGCGTTTAACCTGCCTTACAAAGACATCGACCTTTTATTCGCTACTTTCTGATGAAATTTGCCAAACGACTCAGGCTCTACCTTACCGGCGTTCTTATCGGGCTGGTATTTGTAGTTTTCTTCTTCAACGACCGCATCTCGGTGCTCACCGACTGGATGCCCAATAAACGCGTTTTGGTGCGTCTTCAGCAAACCGAAGCCCGCTACACCGACAATGCAACCTGCCTTTTGGAATGCTTCAGTCTCGATACGGCCGATGTGCGCACCATCAAGAAATCTGGCGATGTGAAATTCAGATTGAGCGACACCCATTCAGAACCCCTCGTTTATGTGGTAGATGGTGAAATAAAAGGCGAAAGCTACCGGCTTACCTTCGATGCCACAGATTCTACATCTGTATTGACTCGGGTAGCTCGGGTGAATTCGGTTGCAGATTGTCCCTGTTCCGACGCCTCAACTCCCGATTGAGCAAACTGACCTCCCGGTTGGTTTGACCCGCAACAGATGAGTTTTCTTCGGCTCTTCTGATCAAATAAGGCATTACTTCTTCTACCGGCCCATACGGCACGTACTTGGCCACATTAAACCGCGCTTTGCTGAGGTTAAAACTCACGTGGTCGCTCATTCCAAAGAGCTGGGCAAAATAAACCCGTTTGTCTTGTTTTCCAATGTCGCGCTGCTCAATTTCCTTGGCGAGCTTTATGCAACTGGCTTCGTTGTGCGTTCCAGAGCACATCGCCATGTTTTCCAGATTGTCAAGACAAAACAGCACTGCGCTGTCGAAGTCGCGGTCGGTACTTGCCTTTTCGCGGTGTATAGGGTCGGGGTATTTCCTTTCTTTCGCCCGGGCGCGCTCTTTTTCCATATA
>JAIVHP010000310.1:1530-24780 GCA_020201045.1 Flavobacteriales bacterium | reverse complement strand
ACGGGTATCCCGAATGCAATCACGAAAATTTGCCAGTGTTTGGCATTTAAAAATGTGTCGATCATCTGTGTTTTTCAGTTGAATTTTATGCGCTGCAAAACTAATTCTATTATTTGTTTAAATAGTCAGGTAGGTTAGATATGCCTTCTAATATATCGTTTACGGAAGTTTTCATTGAGATATACTCATAAAATCTACAGCTACTTCACACCAAAATCACCTTGACAGATTCGGGCGGATAATCTAATCCGTTTTGAGCTTTACGATTTCTTCCTGTGCGCGACTGACTTCTTGTGCACTTCCAAACGCCATGATTTTTTTATAGTAGGTAATCGCTTTGTCTTTCTCGCCTTTCATTTTATATCCGTGTGCGATATTGCTGAGCACCACCGGATCTTTTGGGTTGATCTTTTCGGCTTTAAGCAGCGCTTCTATTCCCTTATCGTATTCGCCGAGTAGCAGGTGCGTTACCGACAAATTAGATAAACTTTTCACCTGATCGGGATAACTTTTCAAAATCCGATTCGCAATCTGCCGCATGTTTAGCAGCAGGCTATCGTCGCCGGTATGGTATAGCTTGAGCTGATAGTCCTGAAAAACAGAAAGCATAAAATCTTTTGCACCGGGTTTTGGCTCATTCCCGGTCCAGGTCCACGCGTTATCGTTTTCATCCGACCGGTCTACCACGCGGATAATCTCATCGGTGTAGCGGTTCCAGTTTTCGGTTTCGCCGAGTGCGTATATTTTCCCAAATCGCATATCGAGCCGGTCGGGGTAAGCATCAATTCCCGATTGAATTTTTGCCAGAGCCGTATCGAGTATTTCCGAATCGTAGATAATCTCGCTGCCCATATAGCCGGCAATTTGATTGATGCTGTCTCTAAGCTCAAGTGCTTCTCCCGATGTCTTGTCGGCGTTTACCGTAACCACTTCCCTGCGTGCACGATTGAAATAGTAATTGAAAAGGCTCGTATACAACTCGGCATCGTTTGGGCTTTCCCTTTTCCATTTATCGAGAATCTCACGCTGGGCGATGGTGTCTTTTTCTTGCACGGCTGCTTCAAAATTTTCGCGGAAGGTTTGCCCGTTTGCCGTTGAGTGGAACCCGAATAGGGCACCGAATATCAGAATGATTAATCCTTTCATGTTTTTATTTCTGAATACATCTGTTTTTGGTAGCTCGAAAAACCAGCGGCAAATTCGCGGGCCAGGCCAATATTGCTGAATAGGTAAGATTCGTTTAATCCGGTAGTTGTTGTCCAGTCTATTCGCCCGTAGTGGCAAATGGGGAGACTTGGGTTATTTTTGTATCGTTTGTCTCTGCTTCCGTCTTTGTTGGCGTGCATCCAGGTATGCGAATCGATTTTTGCATCTGACGGTACGTGATGATGCTCAACCATTTTTTCTTCGCTAAACCTGCATTTTACCTCGCGAATGGCTACAAGTCCGAAGTTATTTGCACTGTCAATCAGCGCCAAAAATGCGGGCAAGAAGTACAAATCTCCGCCATTGGCATTTTCGAAGTGCAGGGCGCGGTAGGGGGTATCAACCACCGGGATTCCCGCGTAGGAAATTCGAACTATTTCCCGTGAAATGGCGTGGTTTGCAGTCTCGGCTTTCATCGACTTTCGGTTCTTTAAGGAAGATGTTATATCCCACACCATTTCACTTTTCTGAAGCGCTGCGTATTTCTCCTGAAGCTTTTCAAAGGCAGTTTCGATTTCGATATCAGACCGAATCTCAACTTTTACCTTGCACAAATCGAGCTGTTGCTCTAAATTTTCGACGTCTTCGGAGCATTCGTCTCGTTTTCTTTCAAACCATGGGATTATGAATCCGATAATGAGAATTCGGGAAGCCGCAAGGAGATAACCTTTCTGCTTCAGACTTCTTTTCGCATTTATTATTTCCTTTTTGATTTCGAGTCGCTCGCGGTGGCATTCCAGCAGCGTATCTCTAACGCCGCGCATGCCTTCTGATGTAGTGCCAACGACATCTTTTGTAGCGATTTCTTTCTTATCTGCTTCTTCTTTATCGGGCAGCGAAATGTCCTGGTGGCCAGAGCCTCTCTTTGATTTCCTGCTCTTTCCGCCGATTCGCCTTCTGTCGTATATGCCCGTTCCCGGGAGGCCGGTATTCAAAAACTGGCCATCGCGATTAAAGTTAACGTTTGCTCCGGGAATGCCCACTGTAGTGCTCACTCCCTGCTTGCTGAAGTTCAAAACTACTCCCGGAAAAATCTGTTAAAGTGTAATATTTTCATTTATACCCCTATAAAAATAGATCATATTTTTATAAATAGACAAAAAATATGAATATACCCCCTTATTTAATTTTAGAAAACTTTTAATTCGGCGAAACAAATTAAATCACCATGCGAAGAAATAAGACTTTCGGAATAGCAGCTTTATTGGCAATAGCCGTATTCAGCATTTTGGCTGTCCTTTTCGAGCCGCAGCACCCGGCTTCAGAAGAACCTTTTAATTCTGGCGATATTGCCTGGATGCTCACCGCCACAGCGCTGGTGCTGCTAATGACTCCCGGACTCAGTTTTTTCTACGGCGGTATGGTGAGGGCAAAGAATATGATTTCTACTCTCCTGCAAAGTTTTATCGCACTCGGTGTGATTTCTATATTTTGGTATGTGGTTGGCTTTAGCTTAGCTTTTGGCGATAGTTTAGGCGGAATAATTGGCGATCCGCTCACCCATGTTTTTTTCCACAATGTGGGAACTGCATCGCACCCGGTAATCGCATCGGGAATTCCGTTTATTCTCTTTGCCGCATTCCAGCTCAAGTTCGCGATTATCACACCAGCACTTATCACCGGCTCTTTTGCCGAGCGCGTACGTTTTTGGTCTTATGTGATTTTTATTTGTCTTTTCAGCTTGCTGATCTATTGCCCGCTTGCTCACATGACCTGGCATCCCGACGGCCTGCTCGCCCAGCTTGGAGTGCTCGATTTTGCCGGTGGAACAGTTGTACATATTTCGGCAGGCCTTGCCGCGATAGCTGGGGCAAAATATCTGGGTAAGCGCGATTTAAATGGAAGCAGTGGCGAAGATCCCGTTCACATACCATACGTAATCCTCGGCACTGGACTACTCTGGTTTGGCTGGTTTGGTTTTAATTCGGGCTCGGCTTTGGCAGCAGATGAAGTCTCGGTTACCGCGCTTTGGAACACCCATCTGGCTTCTGCGGCAGCGATGATTACCTGGATTGTAGCCGACGCGGCACGCGGAAAGCGACCCGGTGCGCTAGGAGCCTGCATTGGCGCTGTAGTGGGTCTCGTTGCCATTACGCCGGCAGCCGGTTTTGTAACCGCCGGTCCGGGGTTGTTTATTGGTGTGGCCGCGGCCCTGGTAAGCAATCTGGCAATGCACGCGATGAGCAGGCGTTCAGCACTAGACGATACCCTCGACGTTTTCGCCTGCCACGGCCTTGGTGGTATTACAGGGATGATCTTAACGGCCGTTTTTGCCGTCGATGGCGGATGGTACACCACCGGAGACTCGAGCTTGTTCCTTTTGCATATCCTGGTGCTCGCCGTTCTTATTCCGCTTATTCTGGCGGCTTCGTGGCTTATTTATTTCATTACCGATAAAATTGCTCCACTGCGCGTTACATCCGAACAGGAACAACTCGGGCTCGACATGAGCCAGCACAACGAACTTATTAAAGGGTTTGGTTAAATTCTTTTTGATCAACTGAACTTCGCTACTAAATAGCGCAATGAGTCAGGGGCGTGGTGCCTTTTCGCCGGTAAGTGCATATTTTACCAGATTTGCTCCCATTTGAAGCGCTTTGATGCGGTTTTCTTCCGGGTCGTTGTGTACGGCCTGGTCTTCCCATCCATCGCCCAAATCACTTTCGTAGGAGTAAAACAGCATAAGCCGGCCCTCGTGAAAAATGCCGTATCCGCGCGGCGGAAGTTCATCGTGTTCGTGAATCTTGGGCAATCCCTTATCAAAGTCGTATTGCTGGTGGTAAACGGGGTGGTCGAAGGGAATTTCTACCAGTTCCTTATCGGGAAAAAGTTGCTCCAACTGCGGCCTGATAAAAGGATCCATGCCGTAGTTATCGTCGATATGCAAAAAGCCACCACCGAACAAATAAGCGCGAAGGTTGTCTTGTTCCCGCGTATTGAAAACGACGTTCCCGTGTCCGGTCATGTGCACAAACGGGTAGGTGAAAAGGTCGGCACTTCCCACATCTACAAATTCTGTTTCCCCGAGGTTTACACCCATTTCGCTCTTGCAAAATTCGGTGAGGTTGGGCACTGATGTTGGATTAGCATACCAATCTCCACCACCGCGGTATTTTAATACGGCGAGTGAGAAAGTCGATTGGGCAACAACCGCAAGGGAAGTGGCCAATATCAAAGCGATTGCACAAAATATTTTTTGCATGGTAGATAATGTAACGGTGCTTTCAAAGGTATGTTATGAAATTGAATCGACCGAATCTGAAAAGGCTCACATTTTCTCGTTAAATAGGGAAGCGAAAACCGCTGCGCTGTAAATTCCGGCGGTTTCTGTTCGCAATCTTTGCGACCCCAGTTCTGCAGCGCTGTAGCGATTTTGCAATGCGTGTTCTATTTCGTCACGGGTAAAATCGCCTTCCGGCCCGATGGCAATTAACACTTTTCCGCTGCTTTCAACCTCGGGCGCTCCGTTCGGCTGGTCTGAATTGGAATAATCTCATCAACACCCATTTCGGTGGCCTTCTCGGCAAACCACTCCATGCGCGACGGGTTTTTGGTAGGGGCTATGGCAATGGTTAATCGGGATTCCGGTTTCTTAAAGGTCTCGGTTTCGATGACTGATAGCGATGTTTTTTTCTTATCCACCCCTGTAATGCGGCAGGTATATCGATTGCCACGCCCATCTCCAACGAGAATTTCGTCCCCCACATCCAGCCGAAGGGATTTTATAGCGTGCCTGCCTTCATCTTCGTTGAGCTGTGGGGCATTAATATCAAACGAGGTATTTAGAAAGTAGAACATCTGGAAAATAAAGAACCCCGCAGAATTTACCTGCGGGGTTAAAATTAAGTTTTTCAGGCATTTTGGCTCACCTTTGGGGCGGCATTTCTAATCTCTTCAGATACGCCATCTTCAAATTTCTTGAAATTATTTACAAATTTTGAAGCCAGCACATTTGCTTTTTGATCGTAAGCATCTTTGTGTGTCCAGGTGCTTTTAGGATTGAGAATCTCAGAGGGCACACCTGGGCATTCGGTGGGCATGGCCAGCCCAAAAACTTCGTGGTTTTCGAATTCCACATTGTCGAGTTTTCCGTCTATAGCCGCGTGAATCATTGCGCGCGTGTACTTGAGTTTTATCCTGCTTCCAGTTCCGTATTCACCACCAGACCATCCGGTGTTGATTAGCCATACATTTGCTCCGTGCTTTCGCATTTTCTCGGCGAGCATTTCGGCGTACTTGCCGGGGTGTAGCGGCATAAAAGGCGCGCCAAAACAAGCTGAAAAGGCGGTAACGGGCTCGGTAATACCTTCTTCTGTTCCGGCCACCTTTGCCGTGTAACCAGAAATAAAGTGGTAGGATGCCTGGCCTGGGGTGAGCTTAGAAATGGGTGGCAATACACCAAAGGCATCGGCAGTTAAAAAGAAAACGTTTTTTGGGATACCGCCCTGAGAAGGAGTGACCGCGTTATCGATGTGGTGAATGGGGTATGAAACCCGCGTGTTTTCGGTTTTTGTAGAGTCTGTATAGTCGGGTCTGGAAGTGTATTCTTCAAAGACGATGTTTTCGAGAAGAGCACCGAATTTAATGGCATTGAATATTTGCGGTTCTTGTTCTTCGGTAAGGTCGATACACTTGGCGTAACAGCCTCCTTCGAAGTTGAAAATCCCCTCATCGGCCCAGCCGTGTTCATCATCGCCAATTAGCCCGCGTTCGGGATCGGAAGAAAGAGTGGTTTTCCCCGTTCCGGATAGGCCAAAGAAAATAGCCGTATCTCCTTCGGAGCCCACGTTTGCAGAGCAGTGCATAGGCAGTACATCTCTTTGGTGGGGGAGAACAAAGTTGAGCACGCTGAAAATACCTTTCTTCATCTCGCCGGTGTAACCGGTTCCGCCGATAATCGCCATTTTTCGGGTGAAGTTCAAGATGGCAAAATTTGCCTGTCGCGTTCCGTCTATTTCGGGGTCTGCCTGAAATCCCGGAGCACATACCACCGTCCACTCGGGATCGTTGGCAATTACTTCCTCGTGCGAAAGCCTTAAAAACATATTGCTGATAAACAGGTTGCTCCACGGTAGCTCCGTAATTACCCGCACCGGCATTTTGTATTTATCGTGATCGCAAACCGCTGCATCGCGAACGTATACATCGCGGTTGGTCAGGTAGGCGCACATTCTTTCGTAAAGGCGGTCGAATTTTTTCGAATCGAATTTAATGTTGATGTCGCCCCACCAAACCGCGTCTCGCGTGATATCATCTTCTACGATAAACCGATCTTTTGGAGATCTTCCGGTAAATTTTCCGGTGTCAATAGCGAGTGCACCGGTAATGGAAAGCGCTCCCATGCCCTGAACCAGCGTGTCTTCCACAAGCTCCGCCGGGCTCAAATTCCAAAATACATTCTCAACGTTTCCAAGACCTATTCTTTTGAGGTCACTTTTTTCGGGTATAATACCGTAATGATTCATTGCTCGATTTTTTGATCTTCAAATTGAACGCCAAAGTTAAGGCTTTTTGCGCTTGTCAAACTTCAAAAGACTTGGGTTGCGATTTCCGATGTTGTCGATTAAGGTGTTGAATATCTGTGAAATATAGATTGTAGCCACCCGTTGGTCAAAGTGTTTGTTTAACACTTTTAGGACGTGCTAAAGCCGCAGCCAGATAGATCCAGGCACCAATTAAAAGCACTCCACCGATCGGAGTGATTGGGCCTAATACAGACACCCAGGAACCCAGTCCGGTGGCCTCCCGGGTACTCAATCCGTAAATAGAAAAGCTGAAGAACAGAATGCCCAATATGAAGAGTACCGAAATCCAGCGTTTGGCTTTATCTGAAAGATGGTTTGCCGGAATAAGCTGAACCACCATAAGCGAAATGGCGTGCCACGCCTGATAGCGCACTCCGGTTTTGAAGGAGTCGAGCTGATCGGCAGAGAGCACACTTTCCAGAGCGTGGGCACCGAGCGCTCCGAGTATCACTGCAACAGCCATAAGTGCGGCTCCGATGGAAATAAATGTTCTATTCATAGCGTGAAATTAAAAAAGCCACCCGACATTATCGGATGGCTTTTCAAAAAGATACAATGTCTTGTATTAATTGTTCTTCATATTTTCCATTTCCTGGTTGAAAGTCTCTTTGAACTTCTCGTAGTCGTAGTCAATTTTCAATCGCTCGTCGCTACCGAGTCGCTCATTCATTTTAGAGAGCATGTCTTGTCCGCTAAGCTCGATGGCTACATAGTATTTGTAGTTTCCGCTACCAGTCACTTTTACCGCTTTTTGGCAAATGGTTTTGGTTCCTTTCAACTCCTGGTCAATTACTTCTCGGGTAAGTCCTTCGAATCGCTCTTCCACTTCTTCCACGTTGTTAAACTCGCGCGAGTTTACGTAGTTATCAATGGTTCCTTTAATGGTGGTATTCACCGCTGAAGCGAGATCTGCGCGCGCATTGCTAAACGCTTTTTTCTTTGCTGTGGCCTGATCCATGCTTTCGCCCACGCCGTTTGATCTGAAAAACTCTTCGTTGCTGAAGTACTCTTCACCTGCGCAATACTCGTTGATGAGCACTTCGCCTTCGGGCGGAGCCTGTACTTCTTGTTTCTTTTTACAGCTCGTGGCTGCAATTCCAATGGCCAGGGCAAAGATAGATAGCCGGCCTAAATTCTTTAAAGTGTAGTGTAACTTGTTCATAATTTTTGTTGTTTGTCTTAAGAGTTGATTTCAGAAATTGTGCCAAAGTTATAAGATGCTTAAAATATGTCGGTTACAAGTTTTCTCATCAATTCAGATTCGAGATTTCTCGTAAGGTTCTGATATGCTTTTAAACCGGCATCTTCAAAATTTAAATCTACTCCTTTCACATTATTTTTAGATACCTGATACCGTTTTTCTCTCGAAAGGTTATCAAAAAGCGTAATACTCAGTTCGAGCATGGCCGTGCTAAAGCCCTGCGACTCGCCAGATTTCTTTGTAGATGCATTGAGTTCAAGTGTAAGATCTGCTTCTGATTTGGAGTTGGCAAAACGCACATCGCGCCGCGATAGAGAAGTGATAATGGCCGATGTAAGCGGTTTTCCATCCAGGGGTTTACCCAGGTTTTTTTCTACCGATTCAATGTAAATCGACGGGGCCTTATAGTGAACCGGGATATCAACTTCTTTTCCCCGAAGCGATTCGGTGAGTTTTCGCATAAATGCATCGCTTTGAAACGGTTCGAAAAAAGATTCCGTGTCTATAGCTACCTTTAAGGTGTTATTCTTTCTTTCGCTATCCACTTCAGAAATGGGAATATTTATCCGTCCATCTGCATTAGTCGTTAGCTTTCCTTTCACGCGTCCGTACTCACCAAAGTAGCTGTAGATTAGAGGAACACCAATCAGAGGCCGATTCTCGTTCGATGCAGTAACCCGGATGGAAGCATCGGAAGAAAAACGATTTTGAAAATTTAGTTCGATGCGGTCTTCGGATGCAATGCTCACTTCGGTGAGCAATGTTTTTAACCCGCTAAATAGCTCATTGTCTAGCAGGATTGTTTTATTCTGATAGTTTACTTCATTTTCTTGATTCCAAAACTCTTCAAGAGCCTGTAACCCGCGTAGGTAATAGTCTGCCGAGTTGGTAAACTCACCCGACCGGTACGAAGCCTGCGCTTTACTCAAAAAATCGATGGCCATATTTTGCGCCGACTCTTTTTTTGCCTGGAGTCTGTCTGCGTATTGCGCCTTGTTCATTCGGTAGTACACCCAGTAGGTGCGATCGTCTTCCCATGTGTCTACGATCTCAAAATCTTCCAGATTCAAATCGCTGTTCGTACGGATGGTTTCTCTAAACTCCTGTTCAAATTTGTATTCCCGCTCCAGCGTGTAGAGCAGTGAATTGGTATTAACATTCACCTTAATTTCCGACGCCAGATCGCTAAGGGCATTGTCTTTTGCCGTGCGCTGAAAATTGGTTCCGGGAGCTTTTGAAGCCAGGCCTATACCCGTGTAGTACATCGAAGAAATGGGCCTTTCGTTTACCCAGGCCGGCGGCGGATTTGTCTCTGCCACCGATGCCGTTTTTTCTTTGGATGCACAACCAATTAGAAGAAGCAGAACGAAAAAGAATATCCGGTTCATAGGTTGTTCATATGCGAGATGAGATCGTTAGTCAGAGATTTTGATACTTCAGTGTAGGCTTCTTTTGCTAATTTGTTTACCGATTTCAGATTTCTATCTGCTCGGATTAAACTTTGCAATTGTTGCTGATCTCTTCTAGACGTATTCACCCCCTGTGAAGATGCCGGGAATAGTTGCGTCGGCTCACCGTCGTAGGTGGCGTAGAATATATTGTCTTGCGCATTTTTATCTACCACACGCGAAAACAAAACTTCACCTGTTTCCAGCGATATTGCCTTGTATTGAAATGAAATCGAAACTTCATTGTGATTGTAGTATTCGGTGTATTCAACCGGTTTATAACGGGTTTCGTAAAAAGTTTTGTCGAGCTCTTTATTGTATCTCTTCACGCGATAGGCTTCGTAGGCATTTTTGTTTTGCGACCTGAGCTTTCCGGGAACGGAATTGTAGCTCAAAACAGTTCCCGTAACAATGGCTTTCGCACCCAGCAGATTTCCCACCTGTGCGGCAGTTTCTTCGTCTACAACAGCGCTCAAGTTCAGTCGCTGCTCTTCTAGAATCATTTCGGTGTTTTGCCGCTCAATAACTTTGATGAAGGGATTGTTTACTGAAGTGAGTTCGGTAACTACCCGTGCCTGCAATTGCTTTTCCAGGCCTTTGCTCGAGCTGGCATTTTCGAAAGGAGTAATTGCTACGGGATATTTCCCCTTGTCTAAACTCTCTTGCCGAAGGATGGCCACATCTTTGTACTGCGGATCGCTCTGAAATATTTTTTCGAATTCATAGTACGCCTTGCGGTACTTTCCATTGTCAAAATAGGCCAGAGCTTCCAGATAAATGGGTTCATTTTGCGAAACGTTTTTGAGATCGGTAACATCCTTGTAATTCGGATCGAGGCTGGATATCTCTTTAAAGAGCTTATTCGCTTCGTCAAATCGCTTTTCGGCCATCAGCGCATTGCCTTCTTCGTAAATTGTCCGGAGGTATTTTCGCTTTGAATCTTCGTAATCATCGGCGAAGTAGCCAGGAGCTTCCAGCTTAATGCCAACCCGTTCAATCTTTTCGCTGTACTTCATGGCGTCCTGGTAGTCGTATACGGCCTTCTTGTAATCGCCCGATTTATAGGTTTTCGAAAACTCGTCGAGTTTATCGTTTAAAACGAGCTGACCGGTTTTGCTCAAGCCGATTCTCGCATCCACGTTATTCCGATCGCGGAGCAGTGAGTTGTAATAGAAAACTGCAGCGTCGGTGTAAAGACCGGCCGTTTCGAGCTCGGCTCCTTTTTTTGCCAGAGCTTTAGAGCCACTGCAACTGCTGAGCCCTCCCAAAAGGGCAATTGCCGCAATACCTAAGAGCAGCTTCGCGCCAAGTGATTGAAATGAATATGTGTTATTTAGATTCAAGGAATTCGTTTAGTTCGTCGATGGTCATTTCGTAATCAAAAGCGTCGTTTAGCTTCCAGTAGTTCTCTGGGTCAGCACAACGATCGTATGCCGCTTTTGCAAACTCCAATTTGTCGTCTTCATAGGTAAAGCTGCTCATTACGGTTTTTATTTGCGTAGCGCTCATGCAGTTTCCGCGGAGAACTTGCTTTGCCTGAGTCATTTTGCTGTCCGAAAAAGTCTTGGAATTTAGGGAAGCGAGCACATCTTTAAAATCTCCATCGGCCATTTCAGAGCAGGATGGAACCACTTCTTCTTCGGCTGGTTCGGGGGCATCGACCATTGTTGTGGTCGTAGTTGTTTCAGTGGTTTCGCTGGTAGTTGTTAGATCTCCATCCATATCGTCGTCTACCTGAATAGAAACACCAACTTTGGTGCCCATCATATCTACATCCATCGATACGCTTTCCCCTTTTCTTTGTTTGGTATGGGTAGTTGTTGAACGCACCTCGGTTGCGGGGACAGCGGTTTTGGCCTGTGTTTTTTCGGTGAGTTCCGTAGATGGTTTTGAACTTGGGGAATCGTCTTCGGCCGGTTTGTAAGCAAAAGGCTGCCCGCTAGGCCGGATAGCGTATTTCCCATTTTTTTTGAGGGTGATTACCGCTTTTTGCTCCATACCCGGATCAAGTGCAAACCCCTGGTTGACCTGTCCCAATGCCTTATCTTGAAACTGAACACCTTTATCGCCATTTTCAGAGAAAATTTCAAATGCCGAAACGCTTTGTGCAAAGCTAGATGCACTTAGGATGATGGCTGCTGCGAGATTAAAGAGTAATGTTGTTTTCATGGTTTTAATGTTATTGCTAATTTATCTATTGACTGTCAGCTATACAAGCGGTGTGCCAAATGGTGTACGTCTATTTATACATTGGGGTTGTTGAAAAGAAAGATCAATTCTAGAAGGGCTGGAAAATTGCAGAGTGCTACCTTCGTTCTCAATTGAAAAAATACCACCAAATGCACAATATTTTAGTAATGGGAGCGGGGCGTTCGGCCATTTCTCTCATCGATTATTTAATTGAGAATGCCGAACGGGAATCCTGGAGAATCACCGTTGCAGATGCAAATAGAGAAGCCGCGGAGTCGCTCGTTTCTGGTAGAGGAGATGTCAAGATCGTTGAGGTTGATGCCACATCAAAGGATGCGCGAAGAACCGAAATTGAATCGGCCGATCTCGTGATCAGCATGCTTCCCGCTTTCTTACACATCGAAGTGGCAAAAGACTGTTTGGATTTGAAGAAAAACCTGATCACTCCCAGCTACATCAGCGAAGAGATGAAGGAAATGGCTGCGCAGGTAGAAAGTGCGGAGCTGACTTTTATGAATGAACTGGGTGTAGACCCCGGTATCGATCATATGTCTGCCATGCGCTTGCTTAATCAAACTCGCGATGCGGGAAACGAAATTACCTGTTTCGAAAGTTTTACCGGTGGATTGGTGGCGCCCGAAAGCGATAACAATCCCTGGAATTACAAATTTACCTGGAATCCGCGAAACGTGGTCTTGGCAGGGCAGGGGGGAGCTGTTAAGTTCAAGCACAATGGAAGATTCAAGTATATTCCTTATCAACGGCTGTTTCGGCGAACAGAGATTATTGAGATTCCCGAGTACGGACGTTTTGAAGGTTACGCCAACCGCGATTCGCTCAAGTACAGAGAGCTTTACGATTTAATGGAAGTGCCAACAATCTACCGCGGAACTTTGCGCAGAACCGGTTTTTGCAGGGCCTGGAACGTGTTTGTCCAAATGGGTATGACCGATGATTCGTATCTCATGGAAGGTTCGGAGAATATGACCCATAGGGAGTTTACCAATAGTTTTCTGGCATTTAATCCAGACGATAGCGTGGAACTGAAACTCATGCACTACATGAAGCTCGATCAGGATAGCGAAATTACCGACAAGTTAAAGTGGCTGGGAATTTTCGACAATACGCCAATTGGACTCAATAAGCCGTCAACTCCCGCGCAAATCCTTCAGAAAATTCTGGAAAAGAAGTGGACACTTAGTGACGGCGATAAGGACATGATTGTCATGTGGCATAAATTGAAATACAGAGCTTCGGCAGAGTCCGAAGAAAAGGAGATTCATTCCAGCATGGTGGTGATTGGAGATGCGCAGCCCAGAACGGCCATGGCCAAAACGGTAGGCCTACCTGTGGGTATAGCTGCAAAACTTCTCCTAAACGGAACCATCACCCGAAAAGGGGTTTACGCTCCGATGTACAAAGATATTTATGAGCCTGTTCTAAACGAGCTCGAGAACTACGATATCAAATTTGATGAGCGCGAGATCAACGCCAAAGAGAAAACAATAGCTTAGGGAAGAACAACAGACGAAAACGCGCCGACTTCGGGTGTTATGTTTGGAAAAAGGGTGTCGCCCTCGGCAATCGCAATTTCCTGGTTGAAATTTGCATCTCCGTAAATTGCTGCAAACAGTGCGTCGCCCGATCGCAATTCCAGCTCGTCAAACCATTCGGAGTTAAAAATCACTTCAACGTCGGCGGCTGTAGATGCGTAGTGCTCCTGGTAGATGTATTCTTCGGGGCCAACATCAGGGTCGTCGCTGATAAAGATCCTGAAACCCTTAGCCTGGCCTGTTGGTGGTGGCTCGGGAATCATGGTAGATGTGATGGTAAGCGTGAACAGTGTATCCTGGTCTGGCTCTTCGCCGGTAATGGTAGATTCTAGATCGAGGTTTAAATTTTCAAAAACCGTTGACGGGAGTTTTGTGATGGTGTAAGTCGGAAGCTTTTGAAAGCCGTCTTCAACCGGAAAATTTGGCGATATGGCGCTCATGGCAAGATTGCTTACAACAATATTCGAAAATCCATCTTTGCTAATTGTCAGGGTGTAGGTTCCAACAGGTGCACTGCTCAACTGATACTGTCCAACAGCGTCTGCCGATATAGGAAAGCTCTGAAATCCGACTTCAGCCAAAACCTGAATCCCCGACCTTTCGTCGTAAAGCGGTTGTTGAAACTCGTTTTGCACAAAGATTTTCCCTTTAAAATTCACGTTATTGCTTATTGGCGTGGAATTTTCATCGTCTTCACAGCTCGAAAAAACCAGCAGTACAGGGATTAATAATAAGAAGGTGTTTTTCAAAAATTTCATCCGTTGTAAAAGTTCGAATAGCCCGAAAGATAGTATATTTCTTAGGATGTGGTTGCATTACGCAGCAGAGATTCTACTATCGCAATGTCAATAACCACTTTTGGGATTACATTTTTAGATAAAAATCTTTCGTTAGCGATATGTATTCGTTGCTGTAATTGTGTCTTCCAGCCTTTTCTATGATTAATTCCGTCGTTTTGGGTTCAGATTTCCACCCTTTTATATACTCGAATAAAACGCGATGGGTTTCCTTGTTTGGGGTTGGTTTTACCAAAGTTAATCTTCGGGGTCTGAAATTTTTATGCGACATGATTGTCCGGAATTTCTCGAACGTATTCGGAGGGTAGATTCCAGAAAAAGTACCCTTTTCAGAGAGAAGGCTCGAAGCTTCTGCCAGTTGTTTGGGGTCTAGCATGGCGGTGTGGCGAGCTGCTGTTCGCCCTTCCGAAGGAGACGGCAAGCTGTTTTCGAAAAAGGGCGGGTTGGAAACGATTAGATCAAATTTTTCGCGAAACTCGAAATCTTCGATGCCCGATTCGATCGCTTTGAGTCTGGATCCCCAAGGGGAGTTCGCGAAATTTTCGCGGGCATCGGCTATGGCATCGCTGTTTGAGTCTAAAGCTTTTACGCATATATCTGGATTGCGCTGCGCGAGCATCAGGGCAATCAATCCCGTTCCGGTGCCAATGTCTAATGCCGACTTTGCTTTACTGCAATTGCACCAGGTCCCCAAAAGCACCCCGTCTGTTCCCACCTTCATCGGGGCGCGCGATTGCGAAACAGAGAATTGCTTAAAGTGAAATGGCCTACTCAACTCTGATTCAGATCTATCAGTCCATCGGGCAGTGAGACGAAGATGATTTTATTCTTCTTGTCTACCCGATCAATGAAAGCATCGTTGAGCGGTATAAGCACTTCTGCGCTATCTCTGAATAATTGAATCATCGGATTCGCAGAATAATCCATCACTTTTTCTACTGCGCCTAATTCGCCCAGTTCTGCATCTTCCACCTTCATCCCCACGAGGTCGTGGAGATAATACTCATCTTCGGGTAGTTCCGGGAGATTTTCGAGTGGTAAAAACAATTCTTTATTAGCCAGTCTCGCCGCCGTAGCTCCGTCGTCTAAACCTTCGAGCTTTAAATGCACAAATCCTTTGTCTTTCAGGTTTAGCGTTTCAACAAAGAATGGAGTTAAAACACCATTTATATCTATTAATAAACTTTTGAGATTGCGGTAGGCACCCGGATCATCAACGTCTAAAAAAGCAATAATTCCCCCCTTGAAGCCTTGCGCTTTCGAGACGTATCCTAAATAGTAACAGGCGTCGTGGCTGATGACCATATGCGGTTATTTGAGTCAAAAAAACCTCTGAACGCGCAATGTGCTCAGAGGTTTAAATTTATTCGATAGAAAAAGAGAGTTATTTCTTGTCCTTGTCTTCTTTCGCTTCTGCTTTAGGCTCTTCTTTCGCTTCTTCAGCCTTTGGAGCTTCTTCCTGCGCTTCTGCTTTAGGCTCTTCTTTAGCTTCTTCAGCCTTTGGAGCTTCTTCCTTCGCTTCCGCTTTGGGCTCTTCTTTCGCTTCTTCAGCCTTTGGAGCTTCTTCCTTTGCTTCCGCTTTAGGCTCTTCTTTCGCTTCTTCGGCTTTTGGAGCTTCTTCCTTCGCTTCTGCTTTAGGCTCTTCTTTAGCTTCTTCAGCTTTTGGAGCTTCTTCCTTCGCTTCTGCTTTGGGCTCTTCTTTAGCTTCTTCGGCTTTTGGAGCTTCTTCCTTCGCTTCCGCTTTTGGAACTTCTTCTTTTACATCAGCTGCTTCGGCTTTTGGAGCTTCTTCGGTGGCTGCTTCTGCGCTTTGATCTTCAGGTGTACCTTCTATCGCTGGCGAATCTTCGGTTACTTCTGGAGCAGCGGCAGCGGCGAGCGTTTCAGCTCTCGCTTTATTCTTTTCTTGCTCTGCTTGAAGTCGGTCAGAAGCTTCTTTAGAAATCTTCTCAGAAATGTTCTTCTTCTTGTTTTCAATCTTCTCTTGCTTTTCAGCAAGCCATGCTTCAAATCGCTTTTCGGCTTCTTCTTCAGAAAAAGCTCCTTTATTTACTCCTTTAAGCAGGTGGTTTTTGTAAAGCACGCCTTTGTAAGAAAGGATTGCTCGTGCAGTATCTGTTGGCTGTGCACCGTGGCTCAACCATTTTACCGCTCCGTCTACATCGAGTTCGATGGTTGCAGGGTCGGTGTTCGGGTTGTAAAAACCCAGACGCTCAATGTTTTTACCATCTCGTGGTGAGCGAACGTCTGCTACGACAATGTGAAAATAGGGTTTTCCTTTTTTTCCAAAGCGTTGTAATCTAATTTTTGCTGGCATATTTGTATTAAATATTGGAGTGCGAAAACTCCGGTTATTAATTTAGCCAATAGCGAAATCACAGAGCTCGCCGCGCTACTTCACGATATCGCCGATCACAAATTCCACAACAACAATTTGGAAGTTGGTTCCACCAGGGCGCTCCATCTCATTTTGGAAAAGGGCGGCACCAGGCAGATGGCGAATAACGTTTCTAAGATTGTGGCCGAAGTGAGCTTCAAGGGCGCCGGAGTAGATACTCCCGTTTCTTCCATTGAAGCAGCGGTGGTTCAGGACGCCGATCGCATCGATGCGATCGGTGCTATCGGCATTGCACGCGCTTTTGCGTACGGAGGCCATAAAAACAGAATGCTTTACAACCCCCAGGCACCTCCCCGGAATCACCAAAATTTTGAAGATTACGCCACAGATCAAGGGCATACCATTAATCATTTTTATGAAAAGCTGCTCCTATTGAAAGACCGAATGCAAACAGAAACCGGCAAAGAAATGGCCAAGGATCGACACCGGTTTATGGAAACATTTCTCCAACAGTTTTACGCTGAATGGAATGGCAAAAAATGAGCAAACTGTTCATTATTTCTAATAACTTCAATCATTCTCCACTCCAATTTTTAATAGCTTTGAGAAGCCCTGTGTGGCTTTGTTTTTCAGATTTAAAGAGCTGAACTACTGAGTGTAAGCTTTCGTTCTCTTTCAAAGATCGATATTTTTTCGATCTTTAAACCTGCGATGATGCCCGCACTATCACTGCACCATTTTATAAAAAGAAGTACTGCACTATGTTTTTGATTTTCGACGTTGAGACCACTGGATTGGCTCTTGATTACAATGCCCCCGCTACGGATACCGATAATTGGCCCAGATTGGTGCAGCTCGCCTGGCAACTCCACGATGAAAACGGAAAGTTACTCAGTGCAGGCAATAAAATTGTTCGCCCAGACGGTTTTACCATACCTTATAACTCTGTTCAGGTACACGGAATTACTACCGAAATAGCCGAGCGGGACGGCGAGAGCTTGAGCGATGTTCTCGATGCCTTTGAAAAGGATCGCGCCCGAGCAAAATATGCAGTAGGCCACAACATTAGTTTTGATATAAATGTGGTTGCTTGCGAGCTTCACCGACAGAGAGAAAGGCTCGGGGTACTCGAAATGGATGCACTTGATACCAAAGACCTCAGTACAGATTACTGTGCCATTCCCGGAGGTCGTGGTGGTAGATTTAAGTGGCCAAAGCTCGGAGAATTGCATCAAAAGCTATTTGGCCAGGATGTTGTGGACGCGCACGACGCCGCTTACGACGTGGATGCCACCGCCAAGTGTTTCTTCGAACTGATTAAAAGACAGGTTTTTGCGGTAAAGGAGATACCCAACCCCGATGGATTGAATTACGAAGCTCCGGTTCTCGGGCAGGCAAACTTTGAAAAGGGCGATGATGCGGAACCCAATTCGGTTACGGATTTGGAAAAGGCTAAAAAGGCAGATATAAGCGAAATGGAAGACCTTCCCTTCGCTCACCTGCACTGCCATACGCAGTTTTCTATCCTTCAGGCTACTTCATCCATCTCCGAATTGGTTGGGAAGGCAAAGGATTTTAAAATGCCGGCAGTAGCCATGACCGATCACGGAAACATGATGGCCGCCTTTCATTTTGTGCGCGACGCCCTGGCAAATGATATCACCCCCATTGTGGGCTGCGAGTTTAACCTTTGCGCCGATTTGGAAGATAAATCAAAACAAGACAACGGGTTCCAAACAGTGGTTCTCGCGAAAAATAAAACGGGATATCACAATCTGGCCAGGCTTTCATCCGCATCTTATACAAAGGGATATTACTACCTGCCCCGCATAGATAAGTCGGTGATGGCAAAGCACAACGAAGGGTTAATTGTTACAACCGGCGGGCTGTTTGGCGAAGTTCCCTATTTAATTCTGAACGTCGGTGAATCGCAGGCCGAAGAAGCTTTTTTGTGGTACAAGGAAACCTTTGGAGAAGATTTTTACGTCGAACTAAACCGGCACGGACTAACCGAAGAAGATGTTGTGAACGAAACGCTGCTGCGCTTCGCCGCCAGGCATGGAGTAAAATATTTTGCAGCCAACAACACCTACTACACCGAAAAGTCAGATTCTAAAACACACGATATATTGCTTTGTGTGCGCGATGCAGAGTCGGTACACAGGCCCAAGAAATACATCGGCAAGCGCGGAAGAGAATACCGATATGGCCTGCCAAACGACGAGTTCTATTTTAAATCGACCGATGAAATAAAGAAGCTTTTTAACGACTTACCCGAAGCGGTAGAGACGGTGGGCGAGATTATCTCAAAGATCGAGCGCTACGAACTTGCCAGAGATGTGCTTCTCCCCAACTTTGAAATTCCCGATGGCTTTATTTCAGAAGAAGATGCTTCCGACGGTGGTAAACGCGGCGAGAATGCTTATTTGCGTCACCTAACCTACGAAGGCGCCAAGGAGCGCTACGGTGAAATTGACGACGAAATTCGGGAGCGATTGGATTTCGAATTGGAAACCATCGCCAATACCGGATACCCCGGATATTTTCTCATCGTTCAGGATTTTTGTAGAGTGGCCCGGGAACGCGGTGTGACCGTTGGGCCCGGAAGGGGTTCTGCGGCAGGTTCGGCGGTAGCCTACTGCACCAAAATTACCAATATCGACCCCATAAAGTACGATCTGCTTTTTGAGCGTTTCCTAAATCCAGACCGGGTATCGCTTCCCGATATTGACATCGACTTTGACGACGAAGGAAGGCAAAAGGTCATTGACTATGTAATTGATAAATACGGAGCCAATCAGGTAGCCCAGATTGTAACGTATGGAACAATGGCGGCAAAATCTTCCGTGCGCGATGCGGGCAGGGTGATGGAGTTGTCCCTGGCCGATACCAATCAATTGGCGAAGCTGGTGCCGCCAACCAAGCTCAAAAAGCTTTTTGAAATGGACGATAAGGCCATGAAAGAAGCTTTCCGCGACAATGAGTATAGCCTCGCCAAACAACTCCTGAAAATTTCGGAAGGCAGCGGTCTGGAAGCCGAAGTGATTCAGCAGGCCCGAAATATCGAAGGCTCGGTTCGAAACACTGGAATTCACGCCTGCGGAGTTATCATTACCCCCGACGATATTACGGAATACGTGCCCGTTGCCCTGGCCAAGGACAGCGATATGTGGTGCACGCAGTTTGATAACTCGGTGGTAGAAGATGCCGGGCTGCTCAAGATGGACTTTTTGGGCTTGAAAACCCTAACACTTATCAAAGATGCGGTGGCGATTGTGAAAGACCGCTACGGGGTTGAAATCATTCCCGATGAAATTCCGCTCACCGACGAGAAAACGTACGAGCTTTTTCAAAGGGGAGAAACGGTAGGCGTTTTTCAGTACGAATCTCCGGGTATGCAGGCGCATATGAAGGATTTGAAACCTACAACTTTCGACGACTTAATTGCGATGAACGCGCTCTACAGGCCAGGGCCCATGGAGTACATTCCGAGCTTTATTCGAAGAAAACACGGCGATGAAGAAATAACCTACGACCTGGATGCATCAGAAGAGTTTTTGAAAGAAACTTATGGAATTACGGTGTATCAGGAGCAGGTAATGCTGCTCTCTCAAAAACTCGCGAATTTTACCAAGGGTGAAGCAGACGTACTGCGGAAGGCCATGGGTAAAAAGAAGCGCGACGTGCTCGATAAGATGAAGCCCAAATTTATCGAACAGGCCAAGTCTAATGGCCACGATGAGAAAACGCTCGAAAAAGTTTGGCGCGACTGGGAAGCATTTGCCTCTTATGCTTTTAATAAATCGCATTCTACCTGCTACGCCTGGGTGGCTTTTCAAACAGCATATCTCAAAGCCAACTATCCGGCGGCTTACATGGCTTCGGTTCTGAGCAACAACATGAACGACATTAAGCAGGTAACCTTCTTTATGGAAGAGTGCCGCCGACTGGGAGCACCTGTTTTGGGTCCGAGTGTGAATGAATCAAATCTGAAATTTACCGTAAACGACGAAAATCAAATCCGCTTTGGGCTGGCAGCAATTAAGGGTGTTGGCGAAAATGCTGTGAAGAGTATCGTAGCCGAGCGGGAAGCAAACGGGCCTTTTGCCGATGTTTACGATTTTGTGCGCCGCACAGATAAGCGCCACGTAAACCGCAGATGCCTTGAACACCTGGCGCTGTCTGGAGCACTAGACTGCTTTGAGGGAATCCACCGAAGCCAGTATTTCTGCGAAGCGAAAGGCGGTACCGGAAACTTTGCCGAAACCCTCGTAAAATTCGGAGCAGCTTTGCAGAGCTCCATGGATGGCCCACCAGATCTTTTTGGAGGAGACACCGCGGTGGAAATCCAAAAACCACCGGCACCTGCCGCAGAACCGTGGAGCAATATCGAAAGGCTCAACAAAGAAAAAGAAGTGGTGGGAATCTACATCTCCGCTCATCCGCTCGACGATTTTAAACTCGAGCTTGCGCATTTTACCCGGGGCGACTTACGGGTAATGAGCAAGCTACCCGAGTTTGAAAACCACGAACTGGCACTCGCCGGTATGGTTACCGGGTCTGAACACCGAATGACAAAAACCGGAAAGCCTTTTGGCACATTTGAACTCGAAGATTTTTACGATGTCCACAAGTTTTTCCTTTTCGGAGAAGAGTACCTGCGAATGAAGCATTTTCTCGTTAGCGGTTCTTTTTTGTTTATCCGCGGGAAGGTTGTTCCGAAGAAATGGAGCAAAACCCACGAATTGGAGTTTAAGATTAGCGCGATGGAATTGCTTACTGATGTGCGAAATAAACTCACCAAAAACGTGACCGTAGAACTAAACCTGAAGACCTTAAATGAAGGTGTCCTCGAAGGATTGAAGAAAGTTATCTCGGCAAATAAGAATGGCGAGTCGAAGCCTCTGGAGTTCAGAGTTTTGGATTCATCCAGGAAATTGAGTATCCGCATGCCATCGAGGTCCTCTAAAATAGATTTGTCTAATGAAACCATAAATCATTTAGATACCATTCGCGAAGTAAAGTACACCTTGAATACGTAATTTTGTATTCAGAAATGAACGTGGATAAGTTACGGCAAAGCGACATTGTTTTGGCCGGGCAAAACGTAAATTTGTATTCAAACTCAAAACTATGGCATTAGAATTCACAGAAGCAAACTTTGACGAGCTTGCACTCAAATCAGACAAACCAGTTTTAGTAGACTTTTGGGCAGAGTGGTGCGGACCTTGTCGCATGGTAGGCCCTATCGTTGAAGAAATATCGAACGAATACGATGGCAAAGCAATCATCGGTAAAGTAAATGTAGACGAGAATCCATCCATATCAATGAAATATGGTATTCGAAATATTCCGACTATTCTCTTTCTTAAAAATGGAGAAGTAGTTGACAAATCGGTTGGTGCAGTTCCCAAGAATGTGCTTACCGATAAACTAGACGGACACATGTAACTCCGTTTTTGGTTATGTATTTAAAGCGCTCCGAAAATTTCGGTGCGCTTTTTTTATAAACCGATTTCACGGAAATGTGTATGATTTGCCGATTGGTTTTATATTTGTAGTATATGGTATGAATCAAAACCTGTTGTTATGAGAACACTTTTCGCATTTTTTCTAATCCTTCCGCTACTTTTTTCATGTGCTACTGAAGAAGAATCGAGAGAGCTGGAAGCCATAACCGAGCAAACCCTGAAAAATGTGGTGCGCGACAAGAAAATTGACGCTCTGGAATACTGCTGTTCCGATTGCCCATGCGATCAGAAGATTGGGCAGGGAACCGATTTCGGATTTCCCGGCAATAATCAGGTTCGTATAAACGACAACTACTACGATATTGACAATATTTTTTCATATCGAATGGAGATATTCCACGACAACCTTCAAAAAGAGAGGCGTTTAATACTTTACTTCGATTGATTAAGTGTTGCCTTTTTCGGGCTGCTAATCTTCAATTCCACGCGCACTTATGAATGTTAACATTCGCCGAAACGGCGGAGCATTAAAATTTAAAGCAACGAACCCTGGGGGTGCCACTGCCTTGATAGATGGTTTATCTGAAAGCGATGGAATGCGGCCTATGGAATTACTGCTCTCTGCTTTGGGCACCTGCGCAGCCTTCGACACGGTGAAAATTTTAGAAAAACAAAGACAATCCGTTGACGATATTCAGATCGATATTTTGGGACACCGCAGTGAAGAAGGTTACCCCAACCCCTTCACTAAAATTGAGCTCGAATTTAGGTTGTACGGCCATATCGATAAAGAGAAAGCAGAAACGGCAGTATCACTGGCAGTAGATAAATACTGTTCGGTGCGCGATTCGCTAAATCCGAATATGGACATAGCGCATCGCCTGGAAGTTTTTGAACAATAAGTTCTTCCGGGCGTATAGCATTTTAAAATACGATCATGGATTTAAGCTTTCTGGAAAAGCTCTACAACAAGAACAAGAACTGTGGCAAATGCCCTTCGCGCCAGCGAATAGGGAACTTAACTGATCGAATTATTTCCTTTCTATTTCCCGATTTTGAAAAGCAGGAATTTAAATCCTTTGACGAGTTCAAAATATTTGCAGACCAACTCAAGGTAGACCTGGAATTAATTCTCAGCAGAAACCCCGATTTGGCGAACGACTCCAAAGCGGTTGTAAACGCTTTTTTTGATGCGCTTCCCGAATTACACAATAGCATTGAAGAAGATTTAAATGCGATGCTTATGGGCGATCCGGCGGCACAATCTACCACAGAAATTGTAAAGAGCTATCCGGGCTTTTACGCTATATCTTCATACCGCATAGCACATCAACTCAAATCGCTTGGCGTTGAGCTTATCCCCCGAATAATAACCGAAATAGCGCATAGCCATACCGGAATTGATATTCATCCCGGTGCAACTATCGGCAAGAACTTTTGCATTGACCACGGCACCGGGGTGGTAATTGGCGAAACCACCATTATTGGCGACGACGTGAAGATTTATCAGGGCGTTACCCT
>JAIVHP010000310.1:0-1475 GCA_020201045.1 Flavobacteriales bacterium | reverse complement strand
GTAATTGGAAGAAATTCCATCATCGGGGGAAATGTTTGGCTCACCCGTAGCGTACCTGCAAATACCAAAGTGTATTACAAAGCCGCCTTGACAAACAACGACGGTGAAACGGACATTATAGAGTTTAAATGAAGCTAACGGAATTAATTGGTAACACGCCTCTGGTAGAAATTACGCGAATCTGGAAAAATCCCCGGGTAAAGATTTACGGCAAGCTCGAAGGTCACAATCCCGGTGGCAGTGTTAAAGATCGCGCCGCATACGGAATGCTTTCCGGGGCTCTGGAGCGCGGAGAGATTACTAAAGGCGATAAGCTGGTAGAAGCAACGAGCGGAAATACGGGAATAGCCCTGGCTATGATTGCCAATTTGCTCGGTGTGAAAATGACGCTGATTATGCCCGAAAGCGCCACGCTGGAGCGCCGCCAAACCATGAAAGCTTTTGGAGCAGAGCTTATTCTTACACCGGCCGACAAAACCATAGAGTATTCCCGAACGCTCGCCGAAGAGATGTCGCGAGAACAAGGCTATTTTATGTTGAACCAATTTGGTAATCCCGACAATTGGAAGATGCACTACCGCACAACCGGCCCCGAAATATGGAACGATACCGATAAGGAAGTCACGCACTTTGTGAGTGCCATGGGCACAACGGGAACCATTATGGGTGTGTCGCGGTATCTCAAAGAGCAAAATCCCGATATTCAAATTGTGGGCACGCAGCCAAAAGATGGATCGCGAATTCCGGGAATACGCCGGTGGTCGCCGGAGTTTTTACCTAAAATATTCGAATCTCACCGCGTAGACCGGGTAATTGATGTAAGCCAGGACGAAGCAACCACCATGGCGCGGCGGCTGGCTGCCGAAGAAGCGGTGTTCTCCGGCATGAGCAGCGGGGGTGCGCTTACCGCAGCTCTTCAGGTAGCCGAAGAGTTGGATGCAGGCTGCATCGTGTTTATCGTTTGCGACCGCGGCGACCGATACTTGAGCTCTCCGCTTTTTGAATCGATCTAAAGCTGTATTTAAGAGATTGATTTTCTTTTTACAAATAACTTAATCTCAGTGGCGTCATCTTTTCGGGTAAAGATTTGGTTGGAGTTACCTTCCCGAAAACTTTAGATTTCTTTAGGAAAATCACAAAGGAATGGCCCTGGTTCGGATTGTAAATCTTGGTTAGTTTTGTCTTTTCATCCGAACTAGAAAAATCCCAAATGAGATTAGTCTTTTTTTTATTTGTAATAATACTTACTAGCTGTCAGGGCAATTCGGGCACAGAAGAAAGGGATGCCAAAAAATCGATACCCGAAGTAAAAACCCGTGAGGAACTGAAATCGTTGGTCGATAGCGCCTTTGCAGCCGAAATGCCCGAAGGCGAGCCGGGCGGTGCCTACATGATCGCTTACAATGGACGAATTTTATTTGCCGAAAGCTTTGGTTTGCAGGTAAACTCCAGTAAAGTGCCTGTGTCGCTGAACA
>JAIVHP010000478.1 GCA_020201045.1 Flavobacteriales bacterium | reverse complement strand
TTTCGGATGGCTGCCCGGATACCATTTAGATTGTATGAGATAATTTTTAGCTTCAAATTACGTATAGTTACTGCTTTCCTGGTTAATCGATGTTTGGTTGGGTGGATTCAAATTTAATAGATTAAATACATCTCGAGCGGCTTTTTTGCCCGCAAGGTCAATAATTATTGGCTTTTTTTTGATGGCTCTAGGTGGGGGTATGGCAAACGCTCAGGAACTCAGTAACCTGAGGCAGAAAACCATTTTATTAAAAAAAGACACCACAAAGCTCGATACGCTGAGCATTTCGCCGGCAAGTCTGAAAATCAAATTTAAGAACGGCGAAGCAGTAGGCGATTCTGCTTACAGCATCCTGCCCGCTCAATCATTCCTTATTTGGAATGGACCACTCCCCTCCGACTCGCTGGACGTTTTGTACCGAACCCTCTCCTTCGACTTTTCAAAGCCTTATCAAAAAAGAGATTCAACAATGATACAGCCGGAGGCCGACTATTTTATGGCGCCCAATACTTACCGGCCAAACAGCGAAGAGAGTCCGATTTTTGGTTCTACCCAACTCGATAAAACCGGAAGCATCTCGAGAGGTGTGGGAGTGGGAAACGCGCAGGACTTGAATGTAAACAGCTCGCTGAGCCTTCAGCTAAACGGAAAACTCACCGACAGCATCAGCGTACTGGCGTCTATAACAGACGATAATATTCCCATTCAGCCGCAGGGTAATACAGCGCAACTTCAGGAATTCGACCAGGTGTACATTCAATTGTTCGATTCGAAATCGAAGCTTACCGCCGGAGACTTTTTCTTAAAAAAGCCGGTGGGCTATTTTACCTCGTATTACAAGCGCGGGCAGGGAGCGAGCTTCTCTACAAAACTCCCCTTTAAAGACTCCTCGAAAAAGTTCTTTACCGAAACCAGCCTCGCCGTTTCGAGGGGTAAGTTTGCCCGGGAAATCATTCAGGGGGTGGAAGGAAATCAGGGGCCATACCGGCTCCGTGGAAACGAAGGAGAGCGATTTATTGTAATTCTCGCGGGTACGGAGCGGGTGTTTATCGACGGGCGCGAAATGGAACGCGGACAGGAAAACGACTACATTATAGACTACAATACGGCCGAAATTACCTTTACGGCAAAACAACTCATTAACAAAGACAAACGGATAGGAGTGGAATACCAATATACGGCCGCTTCTTACGTGCGAACCATGGCGCAGACATCCACGGGTATCGAAACGGAGAAATACACCGCTTATGTAAACTTTTACTCCGAGCAGGATGCCAAAAACCAATCGCTGCAGCAAGATCTCGATGATAGCGACCGGCAAATTCTCGCTTCGGTGGGCGACAATCTCAATAATGCCATTGCACCGAGCTTTGCCGAAATTGACGAATTTAACAATGATCAAATTCTCTACACCCTCACAGACAGTTTGGGTTACGATTCGGTATTTGTGCGTGCCAATCAAAATTCACCCAATTTTTTCCGAATCAATTTTAGCGAAGTGGGTCAGGGAAACGGAGATTATATTCAAGAAGGTTTTGACGCCAACGGACGCGTGTTTACCTGGGTAGTGCCCGATACCGTTGGCGGCCAAATTCTGCGAAACGGAAATTTCGCACCCGTGCGGCAGCTCATTTCCCCAAAGCGCAGTCAGATGCTGATGGGTGGAATAGACTATCGGTTTTCGGAGCGAACAAAGGCCAAAATCGAAGGGGGCTTTAGCAACAACGATGTAAACACCTTTTCGGAAATAGAC
>JAIVHP010000309.1 GCA_020201045.1 Flavobacteriales bacterium | reverse complement strand
AGATGTAAATGAGCCCGAACTTGTCGACTTAAACGAGTTGCTCACAGAAGTGGTACGGATGCACCGAAGCAGAATCAAAGAAAAAAAGGCAGAAGTTTCTTTTTCCGGATTACCGGAAATAAGCGGTTTCAGAACTCCGCTCCTGCAACTTTTCCAAAACCTCGTGGGAAATGCTTTAAAATACAGCAGTCCCGATAGAGCTCCCAGCATCGAAATTACCCATCGGGATGATGGTGATAATTGGGTTATTATCGTGTCTGATAACGGAATAGGTATTGAGCAAGAGTACTTCAATAAGATATTTGTCATTTTTCAGCGACTCCATGCCCGCGGAGATTTTGGCGGTGGAACGGGTATGGGGCTCGCTATTGTCAAAAAGATTGTCGAGAGCATGGGAGGTGAGATTTCGGTGGAATCGACTCCGAATATTGGAACATCTTTTTATCTTTCCATACCCAAACGCTAATGATGAATTATGAAGCCCGTTCACATATTACTCGTTGAAGACAATGCCGGAGATATTTTGCTCACCACCGAAGCGTTGGAAGAGAGCAGAATAATAAATAAGGTGAGCACCGTAAAGAACGGTAAAGATGCCATTGATTTCGTGCTCAGGCAAAATGATTTCCTCGATGTGGAAACGCCGGATATAATTTTACTGGACATCAACCTTCCGCTCAAAAACGGGCACGAAGTATTGCAAATCATAAAGTCTAACGAGCATACAAAACAAATTCCGGTAATTATGCTCACCACTTCATCGTCTGACGAAGATGTGAGTAAATCATACAAGCAGCACGCAAACTGCTACATCACCAAGCCGGTGGAAGTGATGGATTTCCTCAAGGCCATTGCAACCATCGAGGACTTTTGGCTCAATATCGTGCGGCTGCCTTCAAAAGAAAATATATAATGCACAAAGACAACCATCACTATAAAATACTCGCCATTGAAGACAACCCGGGCGATTTGGTTTTGATTTCCGATTATTTAGAAGAAATGGTCGTCGCCCCCGAAATAGATCACGCAAAGAATTTTAAAGATGCCATTCCCATGATCAAAGCAAATGGTTACGATGCCATTTTGCTCGATCTAACGCTGCCCGACATGAGTGGAAATGAGCTCGTGCTAAAGGTGATTGAAATGGTGAAGGGAACACCGGTAATCGTACTCACTGGTTTTTCGGATCAATCTTTTGCGGCTCGCTCGCTTTCGATGGGTATTTCAGACTATTTGCTGAAAGACGACTTGTCGCCAACGGTGCTTCACAAGAGTATTGTTTACAATATTGAGCGGAACAAATTCGTGAATGAGCTCAAGGCTTCCGAAACCCGGTATTCAGACCTTTTTCACTTGAGTCCGCAACCCATGTGGGTATACGATTCCGAATCGTTGCGATTTCTCGATGTTAACGAATCTGCGGTTAAGCACTACGGTTATTCCTACGAAGACTTTATGTCTATGACGATCAAAGAAATTAGACCCGCCGAGGAAATTCCCATACTTAAAAAGGCTCTCGAATTGTCAAAGGGTGAAAGTCCGCATTTGTCAGACGGTGTATTCAAACACCTCAAAAAAGATGGGGAGGTAATTCACGTGGAAATCCGCAGCAATAAAATCACTTTTAAGGGCCGGGATGCGATGGTAATCCTCGCCAATGATATCACAGAATCGCTCGAGCACGTAAAAGAGATAGAGCGCCAGAACGAAAAATTTAAGGATATCGCCTGGACCCAGTCGCATATTGTTAGGGCGCCGCTCGCCAGGCTTATGGGACTGATTCAATTTATGAAAGACGAAGACCTGAGTGAAGAAGAGATTATGGATGCCATTGACAAAATCGCCTCATCGGCCGAAGAGTTAGACGATCTCCTGAAGTCTATCGTAAAAAAATCTCAGCATATTACTCCCATTTAAACTGCTAGCCATGCCTTATCACACCCTCGCCGTAGACGACGACCCCATTTTTATTATGCTCATGGAGCGCATGCTTGGCAAAACCGATGACCTATCTGATTTTTCTAAATTCGAGAATGGGTTGGATGCGCTAAACCATCTGAAGCAGGAATACATGTCGCACGATAAGTTTGTGGTTTTTCTCGACATTAATATGCCTATAATGGACGGCTGGGAATTTTTGGATGAGCTCGAGTCGTTCGCAGAAGCTGATAAAGTTTCAGTTTTTCTATGTACTTCATCTGTCGATGATTCAGATGTAAACCGCGGTAAACAATACAAATTCGTGAGAGATTTTCTGTCAAAACCCATATATCTCAATAAGCTTCGCGAAGTGGAAAAGAGTTTAAATGATAATTTCTGACCCCAGGTTAATCTGAGTTTGTTATTTCTCACGTAGCGTTTAGCAACCCACCAGAAAATGGGAGCAGGGCGGTTCTAAAAATTATTGTGAAATTCGCAGCGCAATCACAAAACAATGAACGGACTTTTTATCGTAGGCAATAAGCGGAGCGGTTCCACCCATATTATGCGCTTGCTAAATCTTCATCAGGAAGTTTTTATTTCCAATGAAAGCGATATTATTTGGATACTCTACAATTTCCATCGGGGAAGGGAAATCGAGCGCTATCCGCACGATTCGCCCGGAGGGATGAATGCATCCCTAAAGCTTGCCAAAGATGTTTTAGATCCCGATGCGACGGTTCGCGAGAACTTCGAAAATTTTCAGCGGAAGCTTATGGAAACGGGCTTTTTAAAAATGGAACCAGCCCACAAAGAAAAGCTGGCATACATCGGAGATCAAAAGCCCTATCAAAATATCGATCCCGAAATGCTTCCCTTTATTTTGGAACATTTTCCCGATGCAAAATTCCTTCATATTCTCCGTCACCCCTTCGAAGTAATTCCGAGCTCCATGAAATTTGGCGGTGGTACCGGCGGATTTATCTGGAACGGAATGAATGCCGAAGAGATCATGGAAAAGTGGGAAATGCACGAAAATTGGGTGGCGCAGGCGAAGCAAAACTACGATCTCCAAATGGTGCAACTGAAATACGGCGACTTAATGCGCAACCCCAGGCGCGAAATGAAACGCGTGTTTGACTTTCTCCAACTCAAAAGCGATTCGGCACTTTTGGAAAAATGCCGCGACATCACCCTTACCAATTTTAAACCCGTGGAGAATTACAAACTCACCGAAAGCCAACGCGATATGCTCGAGCGTTACGGTATGAAAACACATTTTTCGCTGCTGGAGCGGAAGGTAATCCCCGGTGCAAAGCAGGTTTTTGAAAAGGTGAAGCGAAAACTGTAGTCGCTTGCTTATTTGTTGTTGATGCCGTAGCTCAAACCCAGAAAATATGTCCGCGGCCTACCGGGACCGTAAACGTAGTCGGCATCGCGGTTTGTACCCACATCTAAATCAGATTGGTAGGCATTTCCTACATTTTGTATCCCACCAAAAATTTCAATACTCCCTTCATTGGCCAGGTTTATCGTGTAGGTGAGCTTGGTATTGACTTCCATGAAATCTGGAGTGGTTTTAATTGTCGTAAACTCCGTATCGACGTCTATCACGTGGGGCACCTTCATAGATCCGGTATATACTCCGCTCAGCGAAAGCTCGAGGTTTTTTAGCGTTGGCACACCCAGCGAAAAATAGCCGTATGCATTTGGCGTGCGCAACATTCTTTTGGTGGTTACGGTCGGAAATTCTCCGGCGTCGTTGTCTGCCGACCAAATTTCTTCAGGGGCTTTGTAGCGAGCGCTCTGAGCGGTAAAGCCCAATTGTAAAAAGTAGGTGTTGCGAAGCGATAAATTCACTTCCAGGTTAGCGCCCTGCACGGTAGCTCCATCTCCGTTTCGCGTGCGCACCACCGATGTTCCATTCTCTAATTCGGTGGGGTTTGATGTGATAAAAGGGTTGAGCAACGCATTCCGAAAACCTTCTAAAACGGCATTTAGCTGAAATTGATCAGAAACTTCCATGTAGTTTACCGAGAGGGTAAACGCGTTTGATGTTTCGGCTTTCAGCCCTTTATCGAGAACACTAAATCGCGGCGCCCCACCCACGGTTTGGATATGCAGGTCTTCGTTGAAAGCCTGCGGTGCGCGATAGCCCTGGGCAAAAGAACCCCGCAGTTTTACGCGGTCTGATAAATCATACATCGCTGTAAAGCGGGGAAGGGCTACAACCATGGTTGTATCGCCCTGGTAGTTGAAGTCGGCCAGGCGATAGCTGCTTGAGATATCCACTACGTCGAGCCTTCCGCCCATTAGAAAAGACAGTCGGTTTGATAAATCAATATCTACCTGCGCAAAATTCCCGAATGTCGATATCGTTTGGTCTACTGTTCTCCGATATCCGGGCATTTCATCCGAAACGGAATTTACCAGGTATTCACTGCCCGCGGTTAATTCGATGTGATCGGCGATTGAAAAATCGTATTGGATTCCGCCCATCAAAGAAAGGTCTTGGGTTGCACCGTAGGCGTTTAAGGCGAGCACATCTGCTTCGGTTATCGAATCGCCGGCTGCAATTACGCGGCCACCTGCTCCGTAATAGCTATCTCGGTTGGTGTACTGCCCCGAAGCATAGACTTCAAATTTGTGGCGATAATCTTTGGAGTAGTGTTCAAAATTTAGGCCGCCACCCAGAATGCGGTGTTTCAGCTCTTCGGCGATATCTGCCTGATGGGGTTCAAGGTGAAACTTGTTTCCGCCCCGTCGGTACTCGTCGATGGCGTAAAAGTTGAACTCCAACTTTTGGCGCTCTCCGGGTTTTAAGAAGGCATCCATCCCGAAGGTGGTGTTTTCGAGTTTAACCAGTTCGGAAAATCCATCGGCATTGGCATCCCAGGGGTTTCTGCTTCGGTTAAAACCGTAAATGCTGATGCCTTTCTTTAGATCATCGCTCACGGCTGTTCCGTTTACCGAGATGGTTCGGTCTGGGTTATTTCCATTGGTAAAAGCCTGATTGATGCCGACATTGAAGCTGTTCTCAACAGGTGTTCGGGTAATGATATTTACCGTGCCACCAATGGCATTTCCGCCGTACAGCGCCGAGCCACCCCCGCGGACTACTTCCACGCGATCAATCATGTTGGCGGGAATAAGATCGAGCCCGTAAACGCCGGTGAGCGCCGAAAATACCGGGCGGCTATTGACAAGTATTTGAGAATAGGCTCCGTCTAAACCGTTCATCCGAACCTGGGTGAATCCGCAATTCTGGCAATTCGTTTCTACCCTTAAGCCCGGAGAATAGGCCAGACCTTCAGCGAGATTTTGAGATTGCGTTTGCGCAAAAGTCTTTTCGGAAATCTGACTCACAATAACCGGAGCGTCAAAAACCGGCACTTCCGATCTCGAGCCCGATACCACGAGGGTGTTTAGGTTTACCTGGTCTTCTTGTAGGTGAAACTCCAGATTGCGATTCTCACCACCTTTCAATTCAACGTTTGCCTTTTGCGTTTTAAAACCCATCATCCGGGCTTCCACTTTGTAAGATCCGGGTTCGAGACCCGCTATATGGAATCTTCCATCTTCATCGGCAACAGCTCCAAGAGCAGTTCCGGGCAAGGCGATTTGCGCATAGGGCAGGGGAGCATTTCCGTGAAATACTACACCCGAAATCGCGCCCGTTTCCTGAGCCGATGCGAACGCGTAAAACAAACTGAGAATCACGAAATAAAAAATTCTTTGCATACCTGTGTTTAGGACTGCAAATATAAATAATTAGATTAGTCTAAAAATAGATTTAGAGATATAAAACAGGTGGTCGGGAAATGTTTGATTGAACTTTTCCGGCGGTAGATCAGTAATCGGTCTTAATGCGCTTGTCGAAGGGGATTTTGAATTGGTAAGCGATGTTGTCGGATGTGGAATCTTCCAGAACATCGAGGCCGTACTTCACTTTTTTCGGGTCGTCTACCACAAGGGTTCCGAAAAGTCGATCCCAGATGGAAAAGATGTTTCCGAAATTGCTATCGGTCCAGGGCCTTTCCCAGTGGTGGTGAAACTTGTGCATGTTTGGGGTGATAAACAGCAAACCCAGGGTTCGGTCTACCCAGCTTGGAACCGTGATGTTGGCATGGGTGGTATAGGTGAAGAAAACAGTGACAATTCGGTAAAAAAGGTAGAATGCAAGGGGTGCACCGGCAATGAAAGCCGCAGCCAGGGCAAAAACTTCGCGTAGCATGTAATCGCCGGGGTGGTGGCGGGTTCCACTGGTAACGTCTACTTTTGTATCGCTGTGGTGAACCATGTGAAATCGCCACATCCAGCTCACTTTGTGCAAGAGGTAGTGAACGCCAAATTGAGCCACAAAATCAAAGACCATCAGCGAGATCAATAGCTCCACCCATATCGGCAGGTCCACGAGAAAAAGTAACCCGATTTCTTCCCGACTGATAAGCGCAAAAGCGCCCACGGTAAGCAACCCAAAAAGTACGTTTATAAGAAGGGTAGTGCCTAGAAAGACAAAATTAGTGGCCGCGTGCCGCCATTTTTTATAGCGGTGTGCAACCAGCGGTATACTGCCTTCGGCAATCCAGCAAAGGCCCATAACGCCAATTACCCACGCCAGCTTTTGCCAGGTGGCCATCCCTTCAAAAAACAGCAAAAATTTCTCCATCACGTGCTATTGAATCAATGAATGCCTAAAGTTAATGAATTGTTCGGTTTCTATTTGGCAGCTCAAGTTCAGACAGCTCTGCTATTTCCGATCGCAGCGCGGCAATCAAACGGCTCAAAAGGTTCCGGAAATCGGTATGATTTTCTACCTTTAGTGGGAACACAAAATCATGCTAAAAATGACACTGAAGGCGAATATAAATTCGGTTTGTCTATTCCTGACGTTTTTTATTTGTTTTTCGTGCACCGAATCCGGGGAGAAGGAGAAGGCCAATTCTCAGGAGAAAAAAAGGGAGAATGCGGAAAATTTGGATGCGGGGCTCGGCCTTTTGGAAAAGAATTGTTTTACCTGCCACAGTCCCAATCCCAATGCGAGAAACAAGATAGCACCTGCGATTAGTGCTGTGA
>JAIVHP010000061.1:8419-9976 GCA_020201045.1 Flavobacteriales bacterium | reverse complement strand
CTTTTGGGATTTCCAAATGCACCTACCTGTATAAGGTCGTTTACACGAATATGGGCTTCTTCTTTCAGCTCTCGCCGGGCGGCTGTTTCAAGCGATTCTCCATAATCTACAAAACCACCCGGAAGGGCCCATTGATCCTGGAATGGCGGGTTTCCACGCCGAATTAGCAATACCTGTAAATCGTTTCCAGGGTCGGTAAATACGGCTATGTCAACCGTTACGCGGATGTATTCTTCCATAGTTTTTTCTTTCTAAAAAGGGGTCTGATTGGTTAACCCTTTACTTCTTTTCGCCCGTTGGAGTGGAGCGCAAATCTACCTGCATCTTTTTCGTGCACATGGGCTCTGCTGGGCCAGGGCCAACCGCCAAATTGCGTTGAGTGGTAGTCTTCAAATGCCTGTTTAATTTCGTTTTTGGTATTCATAACAAAAGGCCCGTACTGCATTACCTTTTCCCCGATGGGGCGGCCCTGAAGCACGAGAACGCTTGCTTGGTCCATCCCATTTTCCAGCCGCACGTCCAGGTCGCCGTGTACTTCTACGCGGTGGTAGTTTGGTATTTGCTTTCCCTCAATGGAAAGGGTATCGCCCTCGTAGTAGTAAAGGGTTCTGTTTACTCCGGGCGATGCCTTCGGGAGCGTCCACGAAGCACCGCGCTCGAGTTTGATATTAAAAATGGCAACTTCATTCTCCGGGTCGGCGGCCCAGGAATCTGGCGGTGGTGCAGGAGCTTTGTGCACGCCCAGGGCTCCGGCTATTATTTCTACTGTGGTTTTCTTGTCGTCGGCATTGGTGTGCGTGAACTTTGGAATACTGTCTCCCCAAAGCATCTTAAAATGGGGTTTAACCATTTTGTTTTTCGCGGGTAAGTTTAACCACACCTGAAACAGTTCCAGCGGATTGTCCTGATCTTCGCGCAAAAGCGGAAACATCTCCGAATGTTGAACGCCTTCGCCGGCGGTCATCCACTGCACGTCGCCATAGCCGTACCGGCCTGCAGCCCCAAGCGAATCGGCGTGGTCTACCACCCCTTTCCGCACAATGGTTACCGTTTCGAAACCGCGGTGTGGGTGGCCGGGAAAGCCCGGAACTTTCTTGCCGTGGTACATTCTAAAGCCGTCCTTGATGATGAAATCATCTCCCAGCGAGCGTCCTTTCAAGGATGCGGCAGGGCCCATTTGGCCGTTCCCCCGGGGGAAATGGTCTTCGTGGTGTGCGCAAAACAAAAATGGGTCTGATGTTTCCCATTGAAATCCAAGCGGCTCAACCTCGGTAACCGGGTGCACGGGCATCTGAAAGCCCGTAACATCTTTTACATACCGAGCGGCACTTACAAAGGGCAATGCCACCATGGTTCCAATTCCCAACGAAAGTTGCTGCAGAAAATTCCGGCGTTCTCTATTCATGATGCGGTAAAATTCGATTGATGCGGTTCAAACCAGTTGCTAATTTAGTAAAAACAACACCGACGGGCCTTGGTTCATTAAAATTTTGCGCATGGGGTCGTTAGTCCTGGAATCTTCTTATCCCTTTCTGATGGACTTGAATAAAAAATGGC
>JAIVHP010000061.1:0-8298 GCA_020201045.1 Flavobacteriales bacterium | reverse complement strand
GTTGATCGATGGTTTTTCCCGTGATATCCACAATATTCAAATTGTACTGTCCAGCGGGAAGTGAAGACACTTCGATGTTCACTCCTGCGTTGGTCGGGTTGGGATAAATGCTCAGCGATTTGCGCTCCGGTTGCTCAAATAGTCCGGAAACGATAGATGAGCAGATCGATGTTCGCGACACCTGTCCGCGCAATTCGCCGCCTGGATTCTCGGAGGTGTGTACATTTACATAAACCATTTCTTCGCGAAAGGCCATAGCTGCATTGGCGTCAAAAGGTGTATCGTCTCCGTCGGTCCAATAGCCGAATGCCGCGTCGAAATTATCGGTTTGGTCAAAAAACGGACTGAGATTGAAGATCACATCTCCGTTTTCTCCTTCAGAAGCCACGTGGAAGTGTGCCATCGCCTGCGGACCTGTAAGGTCGTTGTAGGCCATCATAAAGTGCACATTCGTTTGGTCTCTGTCAATACTGGCGATTCCCGAGCCGTAGGCATCGGTATCTACCATTGGCACTTCCTGATCGCCACTGAGCGCATAGGTATAACCTTCTCGTGCAAGTTTGTAAACCTGTCCGCGAATTTCTCCGGCCGGATTCATATCGGTATGCACATTCAGGTAAATCCCTCCGGAGAGAAATTTATTGATGTTTTCGTTGTTCAATCCCGCACCCGTGAAGAATCCCGAAATACGGTTTCCGTCTAAATCGTCGGTAAGGTTGATCAGCACGTCGCCATTCATTCCTAAGGCGCCATCGTGGAAATGCGCTCCGGTAATGGCTCCGGTTAGTCCTTCTACCTGTACGTCGTAAAACAAGGTATCGAGTGTGTAATTCAATCCAACAATAGCGATACCGTTACCATCAGCACCCATCGGTTCGGGCATTTCCTGCGCCGTGTCTAAATAAGCGTCGTGGGTAATTCTGTTGTCGCGCATCAACTGCCCGCGAACTTCGCCCGCCGGGAAATTTGTCGTGTGTACGTTGATGTAGATCTCTCCAGCATTCATCGCTTCGAGAAGTCCATCAAATTCGGTGGGGTCGAATGATCCGGAAATCACATTTCCGTCAATTCCATCGCTCAGGTTCACGACAACGTCGCCGTTGCTACCCGCAGGCGCCATGTGCAAGTGAGCCATCATAGCAGGCTCGGTTAGTCCGTTAAGCACTACGCGGTAGTTCACTTCCATACCCGATTTGCTCAGGTTAAAAGTAGCCAGTCCGGTACCTTCGCTGTCCACGTCTTCGGTTTCCTGTTCGGCATCGAGCATGGCCGTGTAAGCCACATCGGTTTCGAGCAGAATTTGCCCGCGGATTTCTCCACCGGGGTTTTCGTCGGTGTGGATGTTAAAGTACAAGCTACCGTTGAGCATTGCTTCGATGAGTTCGGGACTCAAGTCGTCGCCGGTAACGGTTGCCTGAATGGAATTTCCATCCACGTCGTCGGTAAAGTTTACCAAAACGTCGCCGTTCTCCCCCATCATACCACTGTGAATGTGAGCTCCGGTAATCGGGCCGCTCAGGCCGTTTACGGTAATAGAGATACACAAGGTATCCATGGATGCATTAATAAAAAAGCCACCCACTCCGGTTGCGTCGGTTTCTACGGCGGGGACTTCCTGATCGCCGCTAAATAATGCCGAGAACAGCATATTTCCCGAGAGGTGGTTTGCAAATGTGGTAGATGACATCAGTGCCATCACCGCTAAAAGAATAATTGGTCTAATTTTTTTCATAACAAGTTTTTTGTTGTGTTTGAAATACCAACGCGTCAGACCGGGTAATAGATTTCAATAAACCGGATTTCTTTACAGAAAAATATATAATATTGATTATCAGTGTTTTTTACTTCAAAAAACAGTGCAGATAATTCGTTTTGAAAGGTGATTTAGGCCTCTACCGCCAGAAATTCTAAACACGTTCTACCCGACCTTCCCGGCCAATCAAAAACAGCCCCGCAAAAGTGATAAGGCCATTGATGATGAGAATTTCAAATCCAATCTCATATCCGCCAAAAAGATCGGCCGACCAGAAATCGACCATAAAGGACAAGATGGGAGAAACGAGTGCCACCAGCGGAACCCAGCGATCTTTAACGGCCCTGCGCGTAAACAACCCAAAAGCGTACAACCCGAGCAGGGGTCCATAGGTATATCCTGCAGCGGTAAAAAGCTGGGCAATAACCGAGTCGTTATTGATGATGCGAAATACAATGATCACCAGCACCAAAACAAGCGACATTCCAACGTGTACGCGCTGTCGTCGCTTTTTCGCTTCTGTTTCGGGCAGTTTATCCACCTCGAGAATATCGATTGAAAAAGATGTGGTAAGCGCAGTAAGCGCAGAGTCGGCGCTGGAATAAGCGGAAGCAATCAACCCCAGAACAAAGAAAATTCCTACGGCAATTCCCAGTTCGCCATCAACGGCCAGCATGGGATATAGCCGGTCGGCCCTTTCGGGGATGGGCAAACCCTGCGTTTCGGAAAATATGTAGAGCAGGGCGCCGAGCGACAGAAAAACCAGGTTTACAAATACGAGTACCAGGCTAAACGACACCATATTTTTCTGTGCATCGCGGAGGTTTCTACAACTCAGATTTTTCTGCATCATGTCCTGATCGAGTCCGGTCATGGTGATGGTGATAAACATCCCGGCCAGGAATTGCTTAAAGAAATACTTGGGGTCGTTGGGATCGTCGAAAAAGAAGATTTTACTATACCGACTTTCATCTACCGTAGATGCCAGACCCGCCAAATCGAGCCCGAGCGAAGTGGAAATGGAATAAACGCTAATGCCCACCGCCGCCAGCATAAATGCCGTTTGAAGGGTATCGGTCCAGATGATGGTTTTTATTCCTCCCCGAAAGGTGTAGAGCCAAATTAGCGCCACGGTAATAATGACCGTTACGGCAAAGGGAATGGCGAAGTCCATCCGATCGAAAATGATTTGAAGGACAATTGCAACGAGGTAAAGCCGAAAGGCCGCTCCGATAATCCGCGAAAGCAAAAAGAATGACGCGCCTGTTTTGTAAGATCTTGGGCCAAAGCGATTACTCAGGTAGGTGTATATCGATGTAAGATTGAGCCGGTAGTAAAGCGGCAACAGCACAAAAGCGATAACCATATAGCCGGGCACATATCCCAGCACCATCTGCATATACGAAAACCCCGACGCATCTACCCAACCGGGCACGGAGATAAAAGTAACTCCGCTAAGCGAAGCCCCAATCATTCCAAAAGCCACCACGTACCAGGGAGACTTTCGATCGCCGATGAAAAATTCGCTGTTATCTCCCTTTTTTGAAGTGAGCCGCGAAATAAGGATCAGTACCAGGAAATAGGCTACTACGAGACCGAGAATGACCAATGGGTTCATGGGTCAAAAAAGCGGATTATTTGGAATTGAAATCCTGCGAAACGCAATACATATCGACGGGACGATGTGGAGAATCACTGTTTGACAAACTTCAAAGTTTCCCTATTGCCGTCTTCAGTCGTTGCGGTGAGCAGGTAAAGCCCTTCGGTAAAGCCAATTCCACCCAGGCGGATAGGCGCAATACCATCTAGCCCAACCCTTACGCGATCCTGAACGATAAGCTTCCCGCCCATATCGGTAATGCGGTATTCCAGTTCTTCGCCAGCGTGAGCGGGGGCTCTCAACCATAAATCATTTCCCACTGCGGGATTTGGAAACAGGCTGAGCTGCTGCGGATTATTTTGGTTTTCTAAGGTGAGAATGGCTTCGAGCAGGTCGCGAGCTATTTGAAAATTTGGGATTCCATAACCGAGGCTGTCGTTTGGGTTCTGAAATAAATGAGCGCTTTCTTCTATAGACTGGTGAACCTGCCAGGCGGTAGCCGTGGGATAGGCCTGCCACAAACACGCCGCCATGCCAGCCACGATGGGTGCAGAAAAAGAAGTGCCGTTTCCGGCAACTATTCCATCCTGCAGGTTGGTAAAGATCGCCGATGCGCCCTGTGCGCTTACATTGGGCTTTACCCGACCATCGGCACTGGGGCCCCTGGAGCTAAAACTTACGCTTTCGGCTTCGGGGTTTACGGCACCCACGGCGAGAACACTGTCGCCATCTGCTGGTGCAGTAATGTGAAACCAATCTGAATTCCCGCTGTTTCCAGCCGATGAAACCATGAGGATTCCGCGGCTGGCAGCCACATCTGCCGCGCGGGTGATGATGGTGGTATTCCCGTCCATATCGGCGTAAGAGTAATTCAAATAGTCGAAGTCGAATAGGGAATACCCCAAAGATGTATTGATGATATCGACGCCGGCGCTATCGGCGTATTCGGCGGCTGCGGCCCAGTTTGCTTCTTCTATCCGCAGTTCGCTGTCGGTGTTTTCGGTAATGCAGAGAGAGTACGAAGCACCGGGAGCGGTTCCGATAAGGCTGTCGGTTTGAACTCCTGCCATGGTAGAAAGAACGTAAGTTCCGTGCACTCCCCGGGTGAAAACTTCGCCGTTTCCGTCTACAAAATTTCGCGATCCCACAATTCGATTTTCCTCAAACAAGGTTTCAAAGCAAGCGGCCGACTGTGCATTGATAAAGCCGCTGTCGAACACACCGATCCATTTTCCCGCTCCGGTATATCCATCTTCGTGGAGTCCGAGTCCGTTTATCATTTCAATCTGGTTTAGGGAAGGACCATAGTCGCTATCTGACTTCGCTCCCCGGTTGTAGGCCACCTTACCGGGATCTACTTCGTAGTCGCCGACAATAGTTGTACTTACTTCCCAGTGCGACACAATCTCCTGGATGTCCAGGTTATCTAGAACTTGCGGATCGGTGGTATTAACTAAAATCGCATTAAACCATTTTAGCTCGTGTATCACCGTGAGCTCGCCCAGATTTAGAACATCCTGGATATATGCGGGGTCTACGGGAAGATCGCGTTGATCTATCGGTATTGCCTGATTTATACGTCGGTCTATGGCGCGCTGCGAAAGGAAGGCTTCGGGGTTGTCGATTGAAAATGGGGTGTTTTCTTTATCGGTAAAGTAAACCAGGTAGTGGTCTGGAGCCACCTGAGAAAAGGAAATCGTTGCGGCGAATAAAAAACACAACGCCAAAATTTTACTCCATCCCATAATCTATAATCTCCCATTTGTATTCATTCCCCGAAATGATATTCTCCGCAACGCGGTTATTCAAATAATTAGGCCGGGTGAATAACTGTTTGTGGTACCGATATACCAACCCCACGTTTCTGGCGTAAACTTCAAAAGCTCTTTCGTCGTTTACTTCCGTTAAAAAGTCTCGCTGCTCTACTTTTGCGGTATTGGCAAAGCTGAGGGAATCGTAGGCTCGCTGATATCCAATACTGTCGTATGAATGCCTCCACTCATCGAGGTCGTTTAATGCGTTTCCATCCCATTCGCTGGCAGCAGAAACCGGAAAAGCCAGTTTAACATACCTTCTGTTTTCTTCCACGCGTTCTGCATTCGATGCTCCAGCCTTGGCCATCCACACATCGCGAAGTTCCCAGGGTTCGTCTTGGGTAGCTCGCTTGTAGCGCACAATGCGAAGAGCAGGCTCATCGAGGGCATCGAGCACTTCCGAATCAATCACTTCTTTTATAAAATAAGACGTCGTATCGTGCACTCCTTCAGCCGCAGTGGTTGGGTTGTCGTGAAAAATGGAGTCGGCTCGGTAGGTGATGTACGAATCGATTTCCAAGGGAAAATACGCATACCCCAAATCGGGCTCGAAATCGCTTTTGTCTTCCTTACAGGAAAATACCGCAAGAAGCAGTATGGTGTATATCCACGCTTTATTCATAGGAACACTAAAAGTACAACTTAATCAATCGCTTCCCCCATTTTGTAAGTTTGGCGCTCCTTCACCTTACCGTTTTCGTGGTAAGTGGTCACTTCGCCGTGAATCTCCCCTTCGCGGTACTTTCCTTCGCGTTTTACCTGGGTGCCGTGTAGCTTTTGAATCGGGTACGTGTTTCCAAATTCATCGGTCACCTTTTCCGTTTTCCATTCGCCCATAGGGTAGAATTCCTTGAATGGCCCGTGCTTCTTGCCGTTCTCGTAAGTGTATTCACTTTTCTTGATGTCGTCGGGGTAGTAATCTGTAAAAACCCCATTTTGTGGATGTTCGCTTTGAAGCTTTCCGTTTCGGAAAACGTAAATCACTTCAATGGAGCCATCGGGGTTATAGTGATACCAGGAACTTTCCTTTTCGCCATTCTTGTATTCGCCCTTAATCAGCTTTTTTCCATCTTCGTAGAAGCTCGTGTATTCGCCCTCGTAAGATTCTCCCTTGTAGATATTGGCCTTGAGCTTGAGATTGCCATTTTCAAAATACTGCTCCCAGGTTCCGTGTTGCACGCCATCTTCGTACATGGCCTTTTCTGCCACCTGCCCATCGCGAAAATAGATTGTGGCCAAACCGTGTTTCTCTCCATTTCGGTAGGTTTCTTTTGAAGTGAGCACGCTATCGGGACCGTAAAAAAACCAAACGCTGTCCTTTTTTTGATTTACGTAATTGCCTTCGGCGAGTAGGGTTCCCGTTTCGGGATAGAAAATCTTTGCTTCGGCATTTCGCCCTTCCACATAGGTAATTACCGCCTGTAGCGATCCGTCTTCTTCGTAGTAGCGTCTGAGCTCTCCGATGGGCTTGTCGTCTTTAAACTCTGCCGAATACATGGGGTTTCCATTCTCGTAATGCTTCTCCCACAGACCTTGTTTGCGCCCCTGTTCATCTGTTTTATTCGGTGCATTTCCCTCCTGAGAAAAAGCGTAGTGCAGCGATACAAGCGCGGGGTTTACATCGGTAACATACCCCACCTGCCCGTCGGGCACAATTTCTGACAGCCCGCCCACGTCGGTAACGAGCATGGGGCGGTTAAAGTGGTAGGCAATTTGGGTAACGCCGCTTTGTGTTGCTGTTCGGTATGTTTGTGCCACGAGGTTTGCGGCGCAAAAATAGTTCCGAACTTCCGCTTCGGGAATGTAATCTGACCGGATAATGACCTTATCGCTCAATTCGAGTTTAGCGATTAGCTTGCGGTATTTTTCTTCATCTTCGTAAAACTCACCGGCCACGATTAGGTGCACGTCCAGGTCTTTCACTTTTTGCATTCCGATGGCCCGGATCAATAAATCAAGCCCTTTGTAGGCGCGCACAAATCCGAAAAATAAGATGTAGCGATTTTCTAAATTCAGGTTGAGTTTCTCACGGGCTTCGGCGGTAGAAATTCCGGGGCCAAAAAATTCGTAAATGGGATGCGGACTGGTCATCACCGGCCTTCCGGGGGCCATTTTGCCGATATCTTTCGCCACGCTTCCCGAAAGGGTAACAAAGGCCGTACACTGATTTAAAAAGAATCGCGATAAGGGCTTATCGAAGAGTCTTCGCTCGTGTGGAACAGCATTATCTACCAGGCCTACGGTGGGGATTTTGGCTTTCCGAAGTACTTTTGCCACCGTGCCCAGACACGGTGCCATAAAGGGCAGCCAATACCGAAAAACTACCGCGTCTGGTTGCATCCCCACCATTTTGCGAGCAGCTTTTTTCCACGAAGATGGGTCGATGCTCGACAGCCATTGATGAACGGTGAGATTATCAGGTGCGTCTCCCTTTGATTGCTGCGACTTACCCGGAAAAAAAAGCGATGGGTACTGAAGGTAAAAGCTCACCACTTCACAATCTTGTCCGTGCGCGATTAGCGACTGAGCAAAAGAATCGTTGAAGTGGGCAATACCTCCCCGCAGGGGATATGCCGGCCCCACTATTAGAATTTTCATCGGATTCATCGTCTGCGAAATTAGGCAATCGGAAAAGGGTGTGCACTGTTTTACCAATAAGTATTCACGACGAGCTATTGAATAAAAAAAGCCGCCCCAAAATTTTTCGGAGCGGCTCAAAGAAATTTAATCGGATTGATTTATTGAATTACAAGCCTTTTGTCGGCCCGCTTCCCGTCTACTTCAAAGCTAAGCACGTACATACCCGACTGCAGTTTTGATGTGTTAATGCTGTTTTTATTCACGATGCCCTGATCGACCATTCTCCCACTCATATCGTAAACCATATATTTCATGGTAGAGAATGCGAAAGGCACGTCTACAAATATTTCGTCTTTCGCAGGGTTTGGATAAACCAGGAAGTTATCGCTGATATCCAAATCATCTGTCGACACAATTGTGCTGCCTTCCACAGCGAGAATAGAAGTGTTAATATCAACATCTACAATGGTATCAACCACTCCAGATGGCCAGTTAATAACAACACTTTCAATTTCAGTTTCCTGTCCCAGTCCAAAATGTGCATTTAGCGA
>JAIVHP010000060.1:7388-18243 GCA_020201045.1 Flavobacteriales bacterium | reverse complement strand
AATCTGAAGAAATAGCTATACCTGTTTTTAACTATCAGGTGAACTTTGAAGGTGCAAACACCAACGCTGGTATTGCAGAAGAAGGCCAATCTGATCTTTACCGGAATTACTACGTGGGAAGCGATTCGTCTAGGTGGAAAACCGGTTTGAAAGATGTGAGCAAGGTTGTGAAAACCGACTTTTACCCCGCCATTGATGTGGCCTATAAAGTGGGCAAGCGCCAAAGTTTAGAGTTCGACTTTATTGTTCGTCCCGGTGGCGATCCGTCTGAGATAAAGTGGCAGTACGATGGGGTAGACGCTGTGATTTCCGGCGACGATCTTGCATACCAAACCCCTTATGGAAAAGTGAGAGAGATTATTCCTGCAGCTTACCAGGAAATAGGTGGAAAACGCATTCCGGTCGATGTAGATTACTCCAAAACCAATGGTTATTTCGGGTTTGAAGTTGGAGAATACAACGAATCTCACCCCTTGATCATCGATCCGGTCATTATCGCATCGACCCTTACAGGCACAACGGGCTCTTCTAATTACGGCCACGGAGCTACCTACGACGAAGAGGGGAATATTTACAGCTTCGGTCGCGCTTTTGGCGCCGGAGTACCCACATCGCCCGGAGTGGTGCAGCCCGATTTTAATGCGGGTTTTGGTGTGAATGTCGTAATCAATAAGTTTAATCCAACGGGAACCGATCAATTATACGCCACATATCTGGGTGCCCCGGATGCGAGTACGCTACCGCACTCGGCGGTGACAAACTTTCTCGGTGATCTCTTTGTTTTTGGGACGGTAGAAGGTGCAGATTTTCCCGTAACCAGCGGAGCACTGTACACAGCTTATCGGTTCAACATACCTGGGGGGGTCAGGAATAGACGGTCGAAATCAACTGGCTTTTGGTTACGATTCGTTTAGGGGGGAAGTTAGTTTAGATAACGATGGTAATGTTTACCTCGCCTCGCTTACTACTTCCGACGACCTTGCCATTTCCACGGGAGCCATATCAACCGACTTGAACGGTAGTTCGGATGGCCTGGTAGCTAAAATTGCGCCCAGCCTGGGGAGTATTTTCTGGACGACGCTTCTCGGCGGCTCCGGAGACGATATGGTATACGGGGTTCGCGTAAACGACGATTTGGAAGTAGTTGTTTCCGGAGCGACTACCAGCGCGGACGATTTCCCGACTACTACTGGTGTTTATCAGGAAAACTCCGAAGGTAATTCCGGTGGCTTAGACGCCTTTGCCGCCGTTATCAATCCTTCGGGCACCGCTCTGGTACATTCGACCTTTGCATCAACTGCGGCCGACGATCAGGCTTTCTTCGTAGATCTCGACAACGATGACAATATCTGGATCTACGGTCGTACAGCAGATGGAGAAAACTGGCCGGTTTCTGAAGGCGTTTTCACCACAGATGCCAAGAGTTTTTTCATCACTCAATTTAATCCATCATTATCGGAAGTAGTTGTGAGCACGAGTTTTGGCTCTGATCAAGGGTTTGGTGGGAGTGCAGGGAATCCGGTGGCTTTCCTGGTCGATCGCTGCGATAGGGTGTATATTTCGGCCTACAGCGCCGCAGGTGGCTTACCGCTTACCGACGATGCACTCTTTCAAACTGGTGGGTTTTAACAAGCAGGTTTGATAAAAAAGGTGTTGTTTACCAAGGCGTCTGCTCCGGTGGCGGCTTTAATACAAACGACGACGCTTACGCCACAGACCAGTCCATAGGTTGGGACGTTGGGGTTTTTAAAATTGACTTTGAACTCTCTGGGGTAAACGCCGCTATATCAGCCCCGTCTGAATTAGATGGTTGCGTACCACACACGGTTCAGTTTTCAAATTTCTCCGTAGGGAATGTTTACGAGTGGGATTTTGGTGACGGATCGCCCGTGAGCAATGAATTTGAGCCCGAACACGAATTTACCGAGCCCGGTGTCTACACGGTTACCCTTATCGCCAGCGACGAATTCAGTTGCAACTTAGCCGATACAGTTAGCGTGACCATCGATATTTTCTCTCCCACAGATTTCATCCCATCCTTCGACATTAGCGTGAACTGTGAATCGGGAACCGCATCTATGCTAAACACCACTGGTGGTGAAAGCTTTCTGGATTTTTTCTGGATTATCAATGGCGATACCCTCTACGAATCTTACAATGCAACACACCAATTTGCAGATTTAAGCGCTGAGAATATTGTAGGACTGCACGCCGTGGACCAGGGTTGCGAATTAGATGAAACCGTATTTGAAGACGTAACGGGTTTGGCAGAAGTGAGTGCCGAAATTGGAAATGTTGAAGAGACGTATTGCGGGCTGGAAATTTCGCTCGAAAACACATCTGCAAACGGACTTACTTATCTCTGGGATTTTGGAGACGGGCAAACTTCTACCCAGGAGAACCCAACCCATTCTTACAGCGATTTTGGCAATTATACCATTACGCTCACTGCTTTCAATCCGGCTACCTGCAATGCGGAAGATGAAAGCGTTACCAATGTAAACTTTGTGGAGCCGCCGCAAATAGACGATAATATGGTTGTTACTCAAACCGGAAACTGCGAAGATTTCAATATTATCGGAGAGTTTCCAAATACCAATAATATGGAAACGATTACCTGGCTTTTGAGCGATACCGAAGTAGGGCAGGGAAGCGAGTTCGATGCACAGGTAGATGCACAGGGATTGTACACGGTAGAAGCGCAGATTGTTCCACTGGGATGCCCAAATGTAATAACCGTAACCGATACCGTAAGGGTAGTAAGCGAGCTTAACATTGAAACGGATCCCGATAAGAGTATTTGCTACTACGAAGACAATGTAGAAATTGCCGTTCAGTCTGAATTACCCGGTGCGGAGTACTTATGGACTCCCGGCGGCGAGACCACCCGCTCTATTAGCGTTACTGAGCCCGGCGAATACAGTGTAATGGTAGTTACCGGCACCTGCGCCGATTCGAGAACGATTAGGGTGGATGTGGGCGAACAAACCTTAAACAATTTTGAACTGACTTTTTGCAACAATCAAAATGCACAATTGTCAATACCCGTTCCGTTTAGCGAAATTCGCTGGGAAGACGGTTCTACCGATCCGTATTATTACACCGATCAAACAGGTACATATAATTTTAGTTTTGTCGATTTGAACGGCTGTGAACAGGACGGCAGTATCGACGCCCTGGCACTCGAATCAGATCCGCTGGTTTATATTCCGAATGCCTTTACGCCAAACGGAGATGGCTTGAACGATTTGTTTAAGCCTTCGGCAAACGATCTGGATATTTACGAATTGAAAATCTATAACCGTTGGGGTAATTTGGTTTTCGAAACCGAAGACAGCAAACAAGGCTGGAATGGCACAGACCCTTCCGTCGAATATTTTTCATCGACCAATGTTTACGTTTATTTTATGAAGTACAGCAGCAAGTGCTCGCTCGATGTGATAGAAAAAACGGGAAACATAACGGTAATTCGGTAGGGCAAACCCGTTGAATATCGGAGTGACTGCCTGCCCACCTGTGGGTTTTTAAATCAAGTGCAACGCCGATAATGGACTCTATAGACAGCCACTACTTGAATTTTGTGGCGAGATATTCACCCGTAACTGACTTTTTCTGGTGAATCAGATCTTCGGGAACCCCTTCAAAAACAATACTACCACCTTCGCCGCCCCCACCTGGTCCGAGATCGATCACCCAATCTGCACACTTCATAATATCCGTGTTGTGTTCGATTACGATAATGCTGTGTCCTTTGTGCAGGAGCTCACTAAAACTCTTTAGCAACTTCGCCACATCGTGAAAGTGCAGGCCGGTGGTTGGCTCGTCGAAAATAAACAGGGTGTGTGCGGTATTTTACTTCGAGCGTTTCAGATTTAAAACGCTTTCCCTTGCACGTTTCGCAAGTGAGCTGAATATCGGCCATAAATTGCATGGAAATGCTCACCACACCTTCGCCTTCACAGGTTTCGCATCGCCCGCCTTTTACGTTAAAACTGAACTGGCTGGGTTTATAGTTGCGAATTTTTGCCAGGTTTTGATCTGCAAGTATGGCTCTAATCTCATCAAAAGCCTTTACGTATGTAACCGGGTTTGAACGCGATGATTTACCAATGGGATTCTGATCTACAAACTCAACAGATTTAACCGTTCTCAGATCTCCGGAAATACCGTCGAATTCGCCCAGCTTATTTCCGTATTGCCCCAACTGCTTTTGGATGGCGGGGTAGAGGATGTCGGTAACCAAAGTAGACTTACCGCTTCCGCTAACGCCCGTAACGCAAACCAGGCAACCCAGAGGAAACTTTACCGTAAGATCTTTTAGGTTGTTTTCTCTCGCTCCTTCAATGGTGATGGAATCTTTCCACTTTGTTCGCTTCTTTGGGATCTCTATTTCTGTGCGTCCGGTCAGGTAATCGGCGGTGAGTGAGTCATTAGCCAGAAGCAATTCTTCGTGGTCGCCCTGAAACACCACCTTCCCACCCAGCGCTCCAGCTCCGGGGCCCATATCCACAATTTCGTCGGCTGCCTGCATAATTTCTTCATCGTGCTCAACCACCAAAACGGTGTTCCCAATTTTCTGCAGCGACTTCAAAACGCCAATCAGTCTTTGCGTGTCGTGCGGGTGAAGCCCGATGCTGGGCTCGTCGAGAATGTACATGCTTCCCACCAGGCTGCTCCCCAAAGATGTGGACAGCTTAATGCGCTGTGCTTCTCCACCCGAAAGCGTATTCGATAGCCTGTTAAGGGTGAGGTATCCCAAACCAACTTCGTTGAGGTATCCCAGTCTGTTTTGCACTTCGGTAATAATGCGCTTTGACACCGATTTGTCGTGGTCGCTAAGGGATAGCGATTTTATCACTTCAAAACTTTTGGAAACCGGCATCTTGAGCAGGTCAACAATAGACAGGTCGTCAACTTTCACATAGCTTGCATCTTTTCGCAGCCGCGATCCTTTGCAATCCGGACACAGGGTTTTACCGCGGTATCTGCTCAACATTACGCGGTATTGAATTTTATACGATTTCGATTCCAGGTACTTAAAGAAAGCATGGAGTCCTTTGAAGTATTTGTTTCCCGTCCAGAGCAATTCTTTTTGCTCTTCTGTGAGTTTGTGTATTGGTCGGTGGATGGGAAAGTCAAACTTTTCGGCGTGGCGAATCAACTCGTTTTTCCAGGCTTCCATCTTTTCGCCTCTCCACGCCACAACTGCATCTTCGAAAATGCTAAGCGCCTTGTTTGGGATTACGGCGTCGGGGTCAATGCCAATCACACTCCCAAATCCCTCACACATTTTGCACGCGCCCACGGGATTGTTGAAACTAAAGAAATGTTCGGTGGGGATTTCAAACTCCATACCGTCCTTCTCAAAACGGTTTGTAAAGGGGTGGTTTCCTTTATGCGGTCCATCGAGTACTTGAATGGTACACGTTCCATCGCCTTCAAAAAAAGCCGTTTCTACAGAGTCGCCTATGCGCGAATAGTTCTCTTCGTCTCCTTCTTTGTGCACCACGCGGTCTATAATTACTTCTACCGATTCGGGGCCCTTAATTTTTTCAACTTCCAGCTCGTTTAGCCGGTGGGGTTTGCCATTTACAGCCACTCGTGCATATCCCTGCTGTATCAAAATATTGACCTGTTCAGTAAAGCTGCGCCCTGGTTTAACTACCACAGGAGATTTGATCATGAGCTTTACGCCGTCGTCTAGTTTGCCGATGAAGTCTACCACATCCGTCGTGGTATCGCGCTTAACTTCATTCCCGGAAACGGGACTGATGGTTTTGCCAATTCGGGCGTAGAGCAATTTTAGGTAATCGTAAATTTCTGTACTCGTGCCCACGGTGCTGCGTGCATTCCGGGTAGTTACTTTTTGCTCAATGGCGATGGCTGGCGAAATGCCCTTGATGGATTCTACTTCGGGCTTGTGCATCTTGTCTAGGAACTGACGCGCATAAGAAGATAGGCTTTCTACGTATCTTCTTTGGCCTTCTGCATAAAGGGTGTCAAATGCGAGAGACGATTTTCCGGAACCCGATAAACCGGTGATTACAATGAATTTCCCCCGCTGAAGCGAAACACTTACATCTTTCAGGTTATGCGTGTTTGCCTTGTTTATAATGATGTGTGTCTTCGGAGTTACTTGTGTTTCAGGGCTTTTTATCATCGCGGTTTTCGGGGGCTTATCAATAAATTTTGAAGACAAATTAAATATAAATTTGCGTCAATGGATAGAATAACGTATCTTGGTCAACTGATGTTTGAAAGAAACATCTTTTAATTATACAAATCTAAAAAACCAGCCTATAGCATACATCTACTCCAAAAATCTTATAGCTAATAAAATAGGAGAAGTATGCGTTATAATAGTTTATCTGATCAAGAGCTGGTCTCACTTTATTTAAATAGTAATGAATCTGCATTTGAAGAGTTATTGACTCGTCATAAAGATCGGATTTATACACAAATCATCATGCTGGTGAAAGACGACGCCATTGCAGATGATATTTTTCAGGAAACCTTTGTTAAGGTAATTCGAACCTTGAAAGCGGGGAGATACAATGAAGAAGGAAAATTTTTGCCCTGGGTTCTTCGAATTGCACACAATTTGTCGATAGATCATTTCCGAAAGGCAAAGAAAATGCCCAAGGTGCGTAGCGATGAAAATTACGATGTGTTTGCAACCATACCCAGGTCGGAGCGGAATATTGAAGACGATTGGATTCGCGATATCATACACGAAGACGTGCGTAAATTGATTGACGAACTTCCCGAAGAACAGCGCGAAGTGGTGATGATGCGGCATTACGGAGGGCTGAGCTTCAAGGAAATTTCCGAGCAGTGCAATGTAAGTATCAACACTTCCCTGGGAAGAATGCGCTATGCGCTCATCAATATCCGGAAGCTCATTGAAAAGCACAATATCTCATTAACCAAATAATTTTATGACTTTCGATAATAAAATCTTTGCCAGTGGCGTTAATATGGACAAAACACGAAGCCTATGGCAAACTTTACTCCAAATTATCTATTCAAAAGGAATGAATCTGGCGACCGTCAAAACAACGGGTCGGCAAATTTCAAACCGAAGACATCTACGGTGAATCGCATTTTGGCATTCTCCAGGGCATTGGAAATTAAGCAAACCCCAAAAAAGCGGGAAATTTCCATCGTTCTTAATTAGTTATTTGCATTATCTTATTTTTGGAAAGGCTCGCCGATCAATTTCGGAGAGCCTTTTTTTTATACCTTGGCGGTAACCTAATCCTATCAACATGAATCTTATTGTACGGCTACTGATTAATGCCTTAATCATCTTCGGGCTGGCCTGGGCACTTCCGGGTGTCAGCGTAGAGAGTTTTTGGGTGGCGCTTATCGCTTCCGTAATTCTCGGCTTGCTCAATGTTTTTGTAAAACCCTTTTTAGTTATCCTAACCATTCCAGTCACCATACTAACACTGGGGCTATTTCTGCTTGTAATTAATGCGCTGATTATTCTTCTTGCAGATTACTTCATCAGTGGTTTTAATGTCGACGGTTTTTGGTGGGCGCTACTCTTTAGCTTCTTGCTTTCGGTTTTAAACTCCGCCTTCGAGAACTCCGGTAAGGAAAAAGAAAGACGGTAGACAGACTCTAATTTACCAACACATTAGCCGCCCAGGTAGCCATAAGCAGGTCGGGTTTTGTTTTTGCTTTGTACCCCATACTTTGGGCGTAGCCCACAGCGGCCTGGAATACTTTGTTTGAGGGAAAGCTCGGGTCGCTGTTTAAATCCAGATCTATTTGCTCAATGGCCACATCGCATTCGAATTTAAGGTACCCCGCTACATCAATGCTTCTCTGTAGTTCGCCCCACAGCCTGCTCCACATGTCGGTTACAAGTGGGGTAGCCTCGCGGTGGTAAATAACGTGGGCGCCGTTTTTTTTGAACCTGAACACCACTGTGGTCGCATAAAGGGTTTTGGTTGCGTAGTTTTGGCTGTCGCTGCCAACGTATATTTTTACACCGGGGTTTTGCTCGAGCACACTTTTTACATAGCTCTCGAGCTCTACTTCCTGTTTATTCCCCATTTTCCTGAATATGCGATCCATGGTTTTGTTTTCTAATTTACCTCATTGCGAAACTATATCTTCGCATGTATTGAACAATTATTCACAATCTAAGTTTTAATCAACTAAACATAGGCCATGAAATACCTGATCATTACCATTGCCACAATGGGCAGTTTTTTGCTTTCTAACTTTGAAAAAATTGAAAATACCATGTCAGTACACGATTTTGACGTTCCCGCTCTCGATGGCGGGCAGATTAACCTAAAGGATTTTAAGGGTAAGAAAATCTTAATTGTAAATACCGCGTCCGAATGTGGCTATACACCACAGTATGCGCAGCTCGAAGAACTGCATCAAGAAAAAAAGGACGAACTGGTTGTTATTGGTTTTCCGGCAAATAATTTCGGCGGACAGGAACCGGGTTCAGATAAGGATATAGCTGCTTTTTGCCAGAAAAATTACGGGGTGAGCTTCCCGATGGCTTCCAAGATTTCCGTTAAGGGAAAAGACATCGCCCCGCTATTCGAATGGTTGATTAGTCAGGAAAACCCCGACTTTACCGGGGACATAAAATGGAATTTCGAGAAATTTCTACTCGACGAAGATGGACAACTCATACATCGTTACCGTTCAGGAGTTTCGCCGCTCGACGAAGAAATACTTTCGGAGATATAGGTGTTGGATACTTCCCGAACTGGAATACCCGAATGGATCTCGCGAATCACATCGCTTTTTAAACCGAAAATGCCTTTGCTGATTATAAATTTAGATTTGAGAACTTCGCACCCCGAAAAAAACCTTTGAAGTGAAGCTCTACCCTAAAGATACAGCGAAGCGATTCGAATTTCCCGAAGTGATCGCACGGGTTACGAAGCTCTGCGGAAGCCAAAAGGCAAAGGACTTTGCGGCCGAATTGGAACCCGCCGAAGAATTGGACAGGATTGAAGAGTGGTTAAGTCAGACATCAGAAGCCAAGTCCATTTCCGAAAACGGAATCTTTTTTCCCGATTACGCATTTCCCAATATCAGCAGAGAGCTCGGAAAGCTTTCCATTTCTAATGCTGTTCTGGAAGGGCAGGAGGCCATTAAACTTCGCAAGGTGGCCGAAGTGGCAACAACTGTAATAAAGTTTATGTCGGAAAAGCGGGAAATTTATCCCGCTCTGAAAAAAATTACCGATGGATTGGTAGCTTCTAAAGATCTGATTCGGATAATCGATAACGTGCTAGAGTTAAACGGGTTTGTTCGATCTAATGCATCGAAGGAATTGGGCGCTGCTCGAAAAGCCCTGGGGGAAGCGCGACAAAAGGCCAACCGGGCATTTGAAGCCCTGGTTCGAAAATACAAGAAGCTGGGTTGGCTTCGCGATTACGACGAGAGCTTCTACAACGACCGGCGGGTGCTCGCTGTTCTTTCGGAAAACAAACGACAAATTGATGGAACGCTCCACGGTTCATCAGAATCTGGAAGCACCGCATTTATTGAGCCCATGAACATGGTGGCGCTCAATAACGATGTGGCCGAAGCCCGGCAACGCGAGCAGCGCGAAGAGTACCGCATTCTGCTTGCGCTCACCGATCAGATTAGGGAATTCAAGCCCATCATTGAATCTTACGAGCACGCCCTCGGATTTCTCGATTTCACATTCGCGAAAGCGAAATACGCCCGCGAAATAGATGGTACCAAGCCCATCATCTCGCGCGAAAAGGACATTTTGCTGATCAATGCCTACCACCCGATTTTGCTGGTTCAAAACAATGCGGAGAGCAAACCCACCATCCCGCTCACCATGGACTTGAACCACAAAAAGCGCATTTTGGTCATTAGCGGCCCCAATGCCGGCGGTAAGTCCATTTCGCTAAAAACCCTGGGGCTTCTTCAAATTATGTTTCAAAGCGGTTTGCTCATTTCCGCCGCCGAAGACAGCAGGATGGCAGTTTTTAAGCAGGTGTTTGTAGATATTGGCGACGATCAATCTATCGCATACGAATTGAGCACCTACAGCTCCCGGCTGATGAAGATGAAGCATTTTTTGCTTCAGGCACATAAGAATACCCTGTTTTTTATCGATGAATTTGGAACCGGTTCAGACCCCGAGCTGGGCGGTGCAATTGCCGAGGTAATTCTCGAAGACCTATCGCAAACCCGTGCCTTTGGAGTGATTACCACCCATTATGCCAACATTAAAATCATGGCCGAGCAAAATCCGGCGCTCGTAAATGGCTGCATGTTGTTTGACGAGAAAACACTCGCGCCGAAGTATCAACTCGAAGTAGGGCAGGCTGGGAGTTCTTACACGTTTGAAGTGGCTCAGAAAATTGGTCTCAACCCCGATCTGATCTCCAGAGCCAAAGATAAATTAGACGACCGAAAGGTAAAGCTCGATAAGCTTCTTGTAACGCTTCAGACCAAAAAGAATCAGCTCAACCGCGAAACGAGTATTCTCCAACACGAGAAGTCGCAAATCAGAAAGCAAATTCAAACCTATGAGCAGGAGTCTGAAACGTATAAGCAAAAAAGCGCCGATCTGAATTTTGGTGAGAATAAAAAGTTGATTGAAAAAGGGAAAAAATACGATGCGCTTCTCCAGGAGTGGAAGGAAAAAAAGAAGCGAAAGGAAATAGCCCAAAAGCTAACCCTTACCGCTGAAAAGGAAGCGGCTAAACAAAAGGAAGCCGACGAAACGGAAAAGCTTCGAGAAAAGCAGGCGCGTATCAAGCGGCAACGCGAGAATAAAAAGCGCAATTCGGAAATCGATAAAAAGCGAAATCTAAAGCCATTCAAAGTTGGCGACCGGGTAAAACTCAAG
>JAIVHP010000060.1:0-7265 GCA_020201045.1 Flavobacteriales bacterium | reverse complement strand
AAATAGTTTATTTGAGCGGAATATGTAATTTTGAACCAAAATGAATCACAATGGAGGCTACGCTCGATAAAAAGACAATTGATCTAATAGATAAACTCAAAAAATTCGTCGAATCTAAAGGGATTGTAAAAGACGAAGTGGTGAAAATGCTTATGGACTTGCGCCCGCATTTCATCGAACAGAAAGAACCCCTGGTAACACGCGTTGTGCGCTTGACGGCTGAATACATCGACGAAGTGGGAACTTTTGATCTAAACCTGCTCGCCGAAGAAGACGAAGAGGGCAACCTCGACGAAGAAATCGATTTGGATGGCGATGACAGTTTTGCCGAAATCAAGGAGAACTTCAGCTACCTGCTCGATTTATTCGCTCATCCCGACAATCAGGTAAACAAGGCCGAGCTTACCCGCATCAAGCAAATGTATCTGGACCGCGATTTGTTTTAATGAGATGTCGCTTTTACTTTTTTATCGCTTGTCCTTTGTTTTTGTGGGCTTGCGCCGACAGCACCAAATCTGATGATTCCGGCGAGCTAAGCCGGGAGGAGTCGGTAATTTCAAAATCAATAGATTACCATTTTGGGAGTCAGAACGACTCGCTCAAGTTTTCTTTTGCTTTTCGGAATAAGGCGTATAGCGTGAAGCGCTTCGGTGGCAATTACACCTACACTATGTCATTCACCGATAGCATTGGTCAGCATTTTGGAATATTAACCAATCGGGGATATACCGAACAAGTTGATGGGAGCCTTGTAAATCTCTCTACGAGAAGTTCGGTTTTCGGAAGAAGGTGGGGGAGAAGACCACGACGACGTATACCTATATTGGTTTGACGCGAATGACCATTCGATGGATTATATCGCGTATTCTTTTCGGGAAAACGAGGGGGGAACGCGTTTTCGCAAGGCGGTTAACCGGAGAAGAATTAACGGTTTGGTCTTTCAGGATTACGAGAATTACAAAGGGCCTGCCAACCCCGACTCGCTTTTAGCCATTTCCCGCTTATTCAAAATGGATTCATTGGATCTTCTGTCATTTATAGAAACCAGTCGGATTAAGGTAGACCGAAGTGTTCCCGAAGCTTCAAATTAGTTTTTGCCATGGGCTATATTCTGGCATTTTTCCGATTGCTGGCCTTTCTGCTGATTTCGTTTAGCGCCGCAGTACTCATTTTTTTTACACGATTGTTCCGAATGGGAAATTCTGCGGCCTTTTTCTTTTTTCGGATGGCAATCGCCTCCATCCGAAAAACGTTGAATATTCGGGTGAACTATTCGGGTGATGTGCCAAACCAGAGGGTGATCATTATGGCCAATCACCGCTCTTACATCGATATTGTTCTCATTCCTTCTCGAATTCCCTATGTCATTGTCGCCAAGAAACAAGTGAAGTCATGGCCTGTGGTTGGTTTTGCAGCTCAGGCCATTAAGGTAATATTTGTTGATCGCGATAGTCCGGCAAGTCGCCGCAAAACGCGAAATGAAATCGTGTCGCGAATCAATCAGGGGCTATCGGTTTTGATCTATCCGGAAGGGACAACATTCGAAGGGCCTGGTATTTTGCCTTTGAAGCCAGGAATCTTCAAAACAGCTTCGGCGGAAGCCATACCCGTTCTACCTGTATTGATGTACAGGTAAGTTTTGGAGACCTAATCGCTCCCGAAGATCCTGAAATCATGCAGAAAACCTGTTTCGATTGGATAGACCAGAGAACAAAATTTCTCGCTCAAACTGGATAATTAAGCCGCCACGCTGGGCTTGCGCCTTACGTTGGTTAATCTACCGCTGTCATGAAGGAGCTGCTACGCTGGGCAAGCGCCCTGCGTCAGTATAAAAAGGAAAATTCTCTGTTTTTCAGACAAGCTACGATTCTCTGTTTGGGATGTTCAATTCATACAGCCGCTACGCTGGGCGTGCGCCCTACGTTCGTTAATCTACCGCCTTTATGAAGGAGACGCTACGCTGGGCATACGCCCTGCGTTGAAGTAGTTTTAACCCGGATTGAATTGCTTGTGTTAAGTTCCGAGAAGCATAACACGCCCCGAAAGCTTTCGGGGCTATTTCCTGCTTTCGGAGACACTTTGCGAGCAAGCTCGCCGTGTCTATAAAAGCAGAAAACCCACTACGACTATGGTCGAAGTGGGTTTTGCTTTTCTTAGTGACCGCGCAGGGATTCGAACCCCGAACCTCCGCATCCGTAGTGCGGTGCTCTATCCAGTTAAGCTACGCAGCCAAAATCGGGTGCAAATATAAAAATTCTTTGCTTAACTATAGGTGACATTTACTACTAATTCACGTGCACCCCAGCTTTTGAGAAAATATCCTGAAGTTCCTTTTCGATCGGAAACGGTTTTAAAGGGGGCACATTTGCCCCTCCGGGATTTCCGGTTGGGATTTTTCCCACAAAAGACTTCACTCCCCCGAAAATCAACTTTGGAATATGTCCAAAAACTTCCTTTCCACTTTTGATTCTAATTCCGAATTGCAGCATCTTCCAATGCACAAATGTATGGGCGTAAGGGTATTTTTGTCCAATGATGTGCGCCCTTTCCAAATGATTCCACGCCACTTTTAAATCCCCATGGGCGTATGCCGCACTGTATTTTTCCAATTCGGCCTGGTAATAAGGCTTGAGCTCAGATGGAATGGATGTGTAAAATTTCATGACGGGTGTTTTTGGCTGTTAAAACGCGAACAGTTTACTTTTTTCATAACGGCAATCCTGCAGTTAAATGTAGCGCTTAGCAAAAATGGTTTAGCTCTCTATACTCCATCAAACATCAAAGGTGCAAGGGTTGGTTAAAAGTACTGATTACCATCTAACCCCAAACAAAGTCCCCTTTTACGATCAACCCGGCAACACTTTACATGTAAATTGCCCTGAGCACAACCTGGTGTTGGATGGAGCGCTCGCTTACTTCGCCAAGGGTGATTTGCGATAGGCTGGCTACATAGCCAAAGTTAAGCGTGAATTTACTGCCCAGGGTTACCTGTGCGCCAACTCCACCAAAACCGCCAAATCCCGAACCAGTGAGCAGGTTGGCATTGTCGAGAAATTGGCCTTGATTATTGAAGTTATTGGTTAGGTCAACAATGCCATTGGGGGTTTCCAGATCTATAAAGTTGGCTTCAAACTTGGTAAAGGTTACGTTGAAACCCAAATCAACGTAGGGTAGGATGGTGGTAGATATCCCCTGTCTTTCCAAAGATTCTCGCAGCAATACTTTGTGGAGACCGAGACTCACAAACAGGCGCTCTTCTTCTCCGCGAATTCCAAAGCGGCGCAAACGCTGATCTTGAAGTGGATCGGCACTTGGATTTAGGTTTTGTATGGTGAATTCGCCCACCGCCACCGGGTTTGCTCCGCCCACTTCGGCAAATACACCAAAGTCTGAGTCGAACATAAATCGGATATGGCCGGCCCACATAAACGCAGGGTTAAAAGTCATTAATCCGGGCATATCGGTTTCGTCGAATATCCACTCTCCAGGTGCGAGACCCATCGCGTCAGATGTTCGGTCTTCGGCCTGTGGGCTTCCCTGAATGGCCTGATTAAGCCAGGAATTCGAAAAGTTATTGATTACCCCGTCGCGCTGATAGCCATAACCCGAATAAATTCGAGAAGTGGATTCATTGGCAAAGTAAACCCCGAGGTTCAGACCAAAATAAATCCCCTTTACACTATCGGGTGGAGTGGGCCCTTCGCCATCGGCGTAATTGTAAACTTGGGCATTTGCGGAAAGCGAAATCAACATGCAGGCAATAAAGCCCATTGAGAGGGATATGAAATATTTCATGTGTTTGGTCAATTGATAAAGTCTCAAATTTAATGAGAAGAAGTGTATTTTGCTAAACAACGTGCCATATTGCGCTTTGCCACCGCTAGCATATTTGTTCTATTTTTCACTCGCATTTGAATGCTAAGCGCCATGCCGCTTTCCAGAAATATTATTCCAGCAGCTTTTCTTCGATATCGGCTAGAATAAAATCTACCCAAAGGGAATACATAACTCCGGAGGGGTGGAGTTCGTCCGAAGCCAGAAGCTTCGGGTTATCTTCGGCCAAGCGCGATATTTCCGTGATGTTGAAATATGCTATTCCATAATTTTCTGTGATTTCTTGATTTACCGCGTTGAAATTGTCCACTCCTTCGGAAGCATTGGGATAATCGTTCCCGAAAGGTGTAACGCCGTAATCGGGGATAGAAAGCACAAAAACCTTTGCGGTATCTCCAGCCGCATAGGCGATAGATTTATCCAGAAGCTCCTGAAAGTGTTCGGTATATTCTTCAATGGGCCGGTTTTGAAACTGGTTGTTCACACCTATCAAAAGCGATACGAGTTGGTAAGTGGTATCGATGGCTGCCGTGTCGGTGGCAAAAAGCAAGTTGCCGGTTGTCCAGCCGTTTCGCGCAATAATTCTCGGCGCGCTTCCAGCCAGCACGATATTTTGGTTGAGTCGCTCCACAAGTTGAACGGGGTAGCTGTTTGACTCATCGCTCAGCCCGGTGCCAATGGTGTAGCTGTCGCCAAGAGCCAGGTAGCTAAACGCAATCGCAGTGTCGGCCGCGGTTGTATCGCTGTGGTTCACTTGATTTCCACCTGGGGGAACCATGCCATTATCGTCGCTGCAACCGGCCAAAAGCCAGCCAGCAAAGAGCAAAATTGCCGCCATGAAATTAGGTTTGAAGAACACCGACATTGTAGGGTTTTTCTGCCGGCGCATTGTTGGCAGCTTCAATTCCCATTGCGATATGCTTCCGCGTATCAGCGGGGTCGATAATGCCGTCAATCCAAATACGCGAAGCGGCATATTCGGGCAATGTTTGCGCATCGTAGCGGTTTTTTATCGTGTCAAAGAGTTCCTTCTCCTTCTCTTTTGTGATCTTCTTTCCCTTCGCTTTCAGCGATGCCACTTCGATGGAAAGCAAAACCTTGGCGGCTTGCTCTCCGCCCATTACGGCAATTTTGGCCGTGGGCCAGGCAAAGATCAACCGCGGGTCGTAAGCTTTTCCGCACATTGCGTAATTTCCAGCTCCGTATGAGTTCCCTGTAACAATAGTGAATTTGGGAACGACGGCATTGCTCATGGCGTTTACCATCTTCGCACCGTCTTTAATAATGCCGCCGTGTTCGCTTCTGCTTCCCACCATAAATCCGGTAACATCCTGCAAAAACACCAACGGAATATTTTTTTGATTGCAATTCATAATAAACCGCGACGCCTTATCGGCAGAATCGCTGTAAATAACTCCGCCAAATTGCATTTCTCCCTTTTTGGTTTTCACCATGTTTCGCTGGTTGGCGACGATTCCAACCGACCAACCTTCAATTCGCCCATATCCGCAAAAAATGGTCTTGCCGTAGCCTTCCTTGTACTCGGTAAGCTTGCTGTCGTCTACAAAGCACTTCAGCACTTCTCGCACATCGTAAGCCTTTGAACGGTCTACCGGGAAGTTTTGGTACACGTCTGTGGACTTGAGCTTTGGCGGTTTAGCCTTTACTTTAGAGAATCCCGCCTTGTGGGTAATGTCGCCAATTTTATCTACCAGTTCGCGAATGGTCTCCAGGCACTCCGTGTCATTCGCCACCTTGTAATCGGTAACGCCGCTTATTTCTGAATGGGTGGTTGCTCCACCCAGTGTTTCATTATCAATATCTTCGCCAATAGCTGCTTTTACGAGGTATGAGCCTGCGAGAAAAATGGTTCCGGTTTTATCTACAATAAGCGACTCGTCGCTCATAATGGGCAGGTATGCTCCGCCGGCCACGCAACTTCCCATTATGGCGGCAATTTGCGGTATTCCCCGCGATGACATTACGGCGTTATTTCTGAAAATTCTTCCAAAGTGTTCCTTATCGGGAAATATTTCGTCTTGCATGGGCAGGAAAACTCCCGCGCTATCTACGAGGTAAATAATGGGGATGTGATTCTCCATGGCAATTTCCTGAGCGCGTAAATTCTTTTTTCCCGTAATGGGAAACCATGCACCGGCCTTCACTGTAGCGTCGTTCGCAACAACAATGCACTGCCGACCTCTTACGTAGCCCATTACCACAACCACGCCGCCACTGGGGCATCCGCCGTACTCTTTGTACATCCCTTCTCCGGCCATGGCTCCGATTTCTATCTGATCGGCTCCTTCGTCTAAAAGTGCTTCTATGCGCTCGCGTGCCGACATCTTGCCCTTCTTGTGTTGCTTTTCAATTTTTTCCGGCCCGCCACCTTCGTAAATTTTTTCCAGGGTTCTGCGCAGTTTAGACACCATGAGCCGCATGGTATCTTCGTTTTTATTTCGCTCTAATTCCTTGTCTGTCGCCATGTGTTTGATTTCAGTTTTTTCCTCAATCGCCAAATATAGCGATTAAGACATTTCTTTGATAAAGTTGCCCGCTTCGGGGCCGAGGTTAAATATCAGGTCGAGAATACTCAGGTTGGGCTGAAACTCAAACCGATCTGCAAAAACCTGCACGTAGGTTTTGAACTCTGGCTTTCCCGGAAAATCTTCGGGTCGTTTAATTTTCAACCTTAAATCGCAGTCGAAATCTCCTTCCTGGAAGGTATGCTCCACCTTGCGGGGAATCTCATAACCTAGCCATGCATTGCACATGACCGCACTTTTTTCGGCAAATTCGCAAAGACTTTCAGCACCCGATTCAATGAGGTCAACCACAGCTTCAGCGTAGTAGTCGTAAAAAGGTGCAGAACGGTACGCGGCGTTAATGGCCCGAAGGTGGTTGCGCTGCCATTCTTTGGAGTAGTCTATTTTAATGTCGCCTGTGGGAACTTTTTCACCACCCTGACTGATTACCGGGATACTCAGCGTTAAAACACCATTTGCCGATAGGATGTGATAGCGGTTCCGAATACTCTGTTTCACATAGTTTTCGCCCGCGTCGATAATTACTTCTTTCGCAGCAGCCGCTTTCGCGAAATATCCAATTGGTGGGATACAAATAATGGGAGCTACAAGCGTAGAGTTATTCATCTCGATGCGAGTTTAAAGGAAATGGATCCACTTATCAAATATGAAGGGATGGAACCGTAAAACCGGGAGTCGTTGCCCCTTTCGCGGTAATCTACCAGCACAAAGTAGTAATCGTAATTAAAAGTAAGGGTACCCTTTGATGCTCCAAAGAGTTTTTCCGCTCGCAATTCATATGTTTCACGGATAGATGTGGCGTATGTGTTTTCGGCTTCAAACAGGGAATCTCCCTTTGATGGAACAGTTACCGGACCGTAAAAATCCGCATTTTGATCTTCGAAT
>JAIVHP010000477.1 GCA_020201045.1 Flavobacteriales bacterium | reverse complement strand
CTCGTGCCTCGCTAAGTTGTATATCAATCTTTTATGAAAATCTGAATCTCCGAATAATAATCGAACTCAGGTTTGTAGTTGGTTGATTACCATTTCGTTCTCGCATACACAATGACTAGTCAACTTATCTTCCGCCACAGGCGAAATATGACTGCTCCTTCGTCGCTCAGTGTTGCTAATTACCGACCGGGCCAGCCGAAGATATTCCCCTTAACTTTTCTTTTTGCGTCGACCGAAGTCCGGCCCTTTTGGACAGGTGAGCCCACGCCCGACTATCGAATGGGCCCGTGGGAGTAAAGTAAACGTTTGCCTTAGCCATTCAACTTCCTACAATACTTAAAATAATCGATTGAGCGAAAATTAAATACTCAGAGCATCAATTGTTTAAGTAAAAAAATGAATTTTTCTGTAACTCATCTGGAACAGGTGGCGTAATAGTGTTTGTAAGCATCTTATTTCATAGCATTCTAATTGGTTAAAAATTCCCGGCACGAGCCGGGTTTTTTTTTGCCACTTTACTGCTTTCGCAGATATCCCTATTTGCCATGCCGATGCGTTTTTACCTCTAAAAACAAAAGCGTCCTGCTGTGTATTCACATTGCTGGTAGACGATTCAAAAATTAATTTATCTGAATATCAATACATTATCCTAAAACCAGATTTTTTTTGTAACCGATAAAGAAAAGCCGGCGTAATAGTGTTTGTAAGCATCTTATTTCATAGCATTCTAATTGGTTAAAATTATCCCGGCAAAAGCCGGGATTTTTTTTGTCCATACTATTTTTTCCAGTTCTGCACCTATTGCCTTTTCAGGGTAAACAATGGTGACTTGCGCAGTAGAATCGCTCCATGCCTTTTAAGGGATAAGAAAACGCAGTAATTCTGAATTCACTTCACTTATTATGCCGGTCAAAGTATTAACTTCGCCCGCTCATGTCGCATTTCACAAATAAGGTTGTCTGGATTACAGGTGCCAGCGAAGGAATCGGAAAAGAAACTGCGATTCAACTAAGCAAAGCAGGGGCTAAGCTCGCGATATCTGCCCGGAACACCGAGAAGTTGGAAGCGGTTAAAAGCGGTCTTTACAATCCCGAAGAATGCATTGTAGTTCCTGTTGATTTGGCCAGTCCAGATGGATTTCCCCGGGCAGTGGAAGCTGTCTATAAAAGATTTGGAAGGGTTGATGTACTTTTCAATAATGCCGGTATAAGCCAGCGCTCTTACGTTTTGGAGACGGATATTAGTGTAGATCGCCGCATTATGGAAATTAATTACTTCGGTACCATCGCGCTCACCAAACTGGTATTGCCGCGCATGTTGAAAGATGGCGGCGGGCACTTTGCCGTAACTTCGAGCATTGTAGGGAAGTTTGGCTTTGGCGTTAGATCGGCCTACTCAGCATCGAAACACGCGCTGCACGGCTTTTTTGAGTCGCTTTATGTAGAGCTGCGTAATCAGGGTATTGGCATCACGATTATTTGTCCCGGTGCCGTGCAGACGAATATTTCTAAAAACGCCCTTGACGGGGATGGGAAGCCAACCGGCGAAATGGACGAAATGCAACTCAAGGGTGTACCGGTTGAGAAATGTGTAAATCTTATCTTAAAAGCAATCGCAGAAAGAAGCAAAACCCAAGAGGCGAACTGAAAATCTAATTATGGGAGATTATATCTGTGGTATTCAGCAAGTGGGCATTGGTACCAACGAATTGGAAAAGGATTGGGAGTGGTACCGCAAAATATTTGGCATGGACCTGAAAATCTTTGTCGATGCTGCCGACGCTCCGCTGATGACGAATTATACCGGTGGCGAAGTGCAAAACCGCGTTGCTGCCCTCGCGCTAAACATGCAAGGTGGCGGCGGATTTGAAATTTGGCAGTACAAGAGCCGCGAACCGCAACCTGCTCCATTCGATATCGCCCTTGGCGACCTGGGGTTTGGAGCGGCAAAAATTAAAGTGAGAGACGCACAAAAAGCCCACGACGATTTTAAAAAGCAAGGCCTGAAAACACTTACCGAACCGCTCGATAATGGAAGCGGGACCAAGCATTTTTACCTGGCCGACGAGAAGGGAAATATGTTTGACCTGGTAGAGAGCGATACCTGGTTTACCGATGAAGGTCGCCATTGCGGGGGCACGTATGGAGCTGTAATTGGCGTTAGCGACATGGAGAAATCCCTGGCTTTCTACAAAGATCTGCTCGGGTTTGATAAGGTGCTCAGCGACAGCACGGCAGTGCACAAAGACCTTGACGGTCTCCCTGGCGGTGATGCGGAAATGAGACGCGTAATTCTCGGACAGTCCAATCAGGGCATCGGCCATTTTACCCCGCTTCTGGGTCCGAGTCAAATGGAGCTGGTTCAGCGCACCGATGGTACGGGAAGAAAAATTTTCAAAGACCGTTTCTGGGGCGACCTGGGTTTTATACACCTGTGTTTTGATGTTAAAAATATGTCGGGGTTGAAAGAGCTGGCCGCAGAGCTTCAATATCCATTTACCGTAGACAGTGCCGATTCTTTTGACATGGGAAAAGCCGCAGGAAGATTTGGCTATGTGGAAGACCCGGACGGCGCCTTAATTGAGTTCGTGGAAACGCACAAGATCCCTGTGGTAGAAAAATGGGGTTGGTTTCTGGACATCCAAAACCGAAAGCCCGGAAAATCGCTTCCCCGATGGATGCTCAAGTGTTTTAAATTTAATCGGGTGAAGGACTGAATTTTTCCTTTTGAAGGAGGTAAACGCCAGATAGGGTGAGCACGCCCGTTCCGATTATTAGGGTTCCCGATTGAAATGCAGCCGATGACGCACCTTCGCTAAACGCCCATCCCGAGACCGCCCCCAGCGAAACGCAGGCATTGAGAATTCCCACCTTAAAATTGGAGTGTGACTCGGAGTAGCGCAAGATTACTGCGAAAACAGCCGGGTAAACCAGCGCCCAGAAAATTCCGTAGCCAAGCACCAAAATCCCAACAGACAGTGGCCCCAATTTATTTCCGAAACCTAGCTGTGATACTGCAAAGCCAAAACCGACA
>JAIVHP010000246.1 GCA_020201045.1 Flavobacteriales bacterium | reverse complement strand
GTTAAATATCTGTTATCAAAATAGATAATATGAGTAGCGCTCATAGAGGAACTGAGTTCGATTGTTATTCGGGGGTTCAGGTGTTCATAAAACTTCGATATACAACTAAGCGAGGTACGAGCGGTTTCATGAGCACCGCTGAAAGCATAATTATGCGAATAACGTTCATTTTTATAGCTTCCCGCCTACCTAAGGAGGGCAGGTAGCGGGCTAAAGCAAGGAAATGAAACGCAGTAGATCGGACTTTATGGACAAGTCTAAGCCAATTTGCGGGCATTTCGATGATTTATGGGTTCTAAACACTTAATTATTCAAGTCATTGATGTTTAATTCGCAAGGCGGATTGGGTTTGCACCCATCTTGCTTCTCCAGGTCTCGACAAACTTTGGAAAGATCATCAATACGAAATCCGATTACCGCTTGATACATTTCGCCGAAACGAATCGATCGGATTGAAATAGATCGGATCACCCCACCAGCTTGCGTCGGTAGCTGTTGCTGTTCAATTCGCAGGGCGGATTGGGTTTGTACCCACCTTACTTCTCCAGGTCTCGACAAACTTTGGAAAAGATCATCAATACGAAACCCGATTACTTCTTGATAAACTTCGCCGATCCAAATCGATCAGTCCGGTAAATATTCAGGATGTAAAGGCCGGGGGTTAAATCTGATACTACCAGCGTCGGCTCGGCGAGCGATCCGCGTTTTACTTGTTGTCCGGCTGAGTTGAAGATGGCGTAAGTGGCACCGGCAAAATCGCCATCTGCCGATACGGTAATCGTTTCGAATGCGGGGTTTGGATAGATGCGCAGTGGAAGCCGTGGCTTTTCTGACCGCGCGCTCACCACAGTTGTTCCGATAGAAAGTTGTACACCACCGCCCACTGATCCGCAGACGATATCGAGCAATCCATCTCCGTTTAAATCGTCGATGGCCGGCTTGCTGAGAAGGCCTGCGTCTATTCCGAATGCGCTTGTAGTCATGGCGTTAAAGTCGCCATCTACATTTCCGTCTATATTATTAAAAAGGTGAATCCTGCCGGGTTCCGTTCCCGCGGCCAGGAAAGTTTCCCCTTCGAGCTCGTAAAAGTGGGGCGCGCTGCTGCCGATAAAAAACCCCAACTCTACGGTTGATACCCCACCGAGGGTGTCGGTAACAAAGGTGAGTTCCATATTGGTTTCCGAACCGATATTGCGGTAATAGTTGATGTTGCCGTTTCGCTCTCCCACAATCAGGTCGGTCAATCCATCGCCGTCCAGGTCGTAGAGCTGTGGCGTTGCATTTTGGCCTACGTTAATTTCTACACCATCGGCACTTAAGCTGCCGGTGAGTTCATATTCAGCCGGGTTTCCCGCACCGGCCGTGTTTGTGAGCAGCCCAACTTTTCCGGAAGCATCGCCAATTACTAAATCCAAATCGCCGTCTCCATCCAAATCTGCGAAACTGGGGTGAATAAATTGGCCGAAACCCAAATCGTCCACATCCAACCAGTTTTCATCTACGAGGGTAAATTCTGGGTTTTCAGAAGTTCCGGTATTGTGATACAGCGAAAGCCGCGGCAGGTATATGGTTTCGCCCATAAATTCGCCCCGACTCCCAATAATCAGGTCTTTCAGTCCATTGCCGCTCACATCGGCGAGCGCCGGGGCGGCAGCTTCTCCGTAATCTATGGTTTCATCTTGCAAAAAGTCGTTTTGGATAAAATTGAAATCGGGGGCATTATCAAGCCCTTCGTTTCGGTAGTACCAAATAGATTTTTTGTTTATCGCTCC
>JAIVHP010000476.1 GCA_020201045.1 Flavobacteriales bacterium | reverse complement strand
GGGCAAAACATTTAAGGCTATCGCTTTGCGCCACCGATGCAGTACTGGCTGAAGCGCAGAACCGACTAAAAAATAGAAAACGATGAAAGTAGGTGTAATCGGATTGGGGCTTATTGGCGGATCCTTTGCCATGGAGATGAAGCGGCAAAGGCATGAAGTAATCGGGTCTGACAAAAACTCCGCCCACGCTTTGAAGGCAAAAGAGCTCAAAATTGTAGACGATGTAATGGATAATCACCAGCTCATAGCTGCGTGTGATTTTATTGTACTCGCCACGCCCGTTCAGGCCATTGCCCGGCTTCTGCCGGAAGTTCTGGATAAGATCGGCGAGCAGCAGTTGGTCATTGACCTGGGGAGTACGAAAGCGAAAATTGTGAATGAAGTGGAGAAACACCCCATGCGTAGGCGCTATCTGGCCTGCCACCCCATGGCCGGCACCGAGTTTTCGGGTCCCGAAGCGGCAGTGGCCAATCTCTTTCGCGATGCATTTATGGTAATCTGCAACCGGGAAGACACTGATGCCGATGCCGTGGAAAAGCTGGAAAGTCTTTTTCTGGCAATGGGCATGAAAATTACCACATACACCGCCGAAGCACACGACAGACACGCCGCATACATCTCGCATATTTCGCATATTTCTTCCTTTGCGCTAGCCCTTACGGTTCTCGATAAGGAGAAAAACGAAGAAGATATTTTCAAGCTCGCCGCAGGTGGATTCACGTCTACCGTTCGGCTGGCCAAATCGGCTGCAGAAACCTGGACGCCCATTTTTTCGGAAAACCGCGAAAGGGTTTTAGATGTTTTAGATGCGCATATGAAACACCTGGCCGACTTTAAAAAAGCCATCGATGAAAATGACCAAACTGCTTTAAATAACCTGATTCATTCGGCCAACCGGATAAATAAAATCGTTTAAAAAATGAGAGAAGAAATGAAATTTGCCCCCTTTTTTGCCGATCGCGGAAAGCGCGCCTTCTGGATTGCCGGACCGTGTAGCGCCGAAACCGAAGAGCAAATGCTGGAGACGGCAAAAGGACTTGCGTCGAGTAATATCGATCTGTTTAGAGCGGGTATTTGGAAACCCCGCACGCGCCCCAACTCTTTTGAGGGAATAGGCACCCAGGGACTGGAATGGCTCAATACCGTGAAGCGGGAAACCGGCCTAAAAGTTTGCACCGAGGTGGTAGAAGAAGCGCTAAAGCACAACATAGACGTGCTTTGGATTGGCGCGCGAACAACGGTAAACCCCTTTTCGGTTCAGGAGATAGCCGATGCGCTCAAGGGCACCGACATTCCCGTTCTCATAAAAAACCCGATAAATCCCGATATTAAGTTGTGGATTGGCGCCATAGAGCGGATTTACGACAGCGGAATAAAGCAACTCGGGGTGATACATCGCGGATTTAGCTCTTACGGTTCCGATAAATACCGCAACCAACCGCGGTGGCAAATTGCCATTGAGCTGAAAAGACAATTTCCAGACCTGCCTATGATTTGCGACAGCAGCCACATCTGCGGAACGCGAGACCTGCTGGAAGAAGTATCGCAAAAAGCACTCGACCTAAACTACGACGGCATTATGCTCGAAGTGCACCCCGATCCCGACACGGCGTGGAGCGATCCCAAACAGCAGGTTAAACCCGATGTATTCTCCGGAATAAAAGACCGGCTAAAGTACCGGCAGGTTTTTTCCGACGATGCCGAGTTTCTGGAATCGCTCGAGAATTTAAGGCATCAAATCGATGAAATAGACGACGAAATTATGTCGCTTATGGCCAGCCGGATGAATTTGGCCGCCGGGATTGGCGCGTACAAAAAGCGGAACAATATCTCCATTCTTCAAACCGGAAGGTGGTCTGAAATTTTGGAGAAAAATATAGCCAAAGGAAATCAAATGGGTTTGAGCGTTGAGTTTGTTTCCGGACTGCTAAAAGCCGTTCACCAGGAGTCTATCAACCGCCAGCACCAAATTATGAAAAGCAAAGACGAGTAATCGGCTCGATATTTGAAAGCCGTTTGACGCATGAAAAAACTACTCTTCATTCTATTAATTGGCTGTTGCGCCGCCGCCACTGCCCAGGAGCGCGTGACCATTACCGATCCCGATCTCGTGTTTTCCTACGTGCTTCCGCAAGACTGGTGCTACAAAGACGATCCGCTCTACCACTACATTTCGCCAGCGGGCTGCGACGGAGAGCAGGAATTGCCGATCAGCCTTACCTATTTCAACTACGATTGTCCCGACGTAGAAGTGTGCCTGCACGGGAAGGTAAACGGAGAGTTTAAATCTGTGCTCACTGATTTTGAGCTGAAAGATAAAGGAAGAGATACCGTGGATGGAACGGAAGCCAGATGGGCCATTTTCACCCATACCACCGAAGGTGCGCCCGTAAAAGAAATGATCTATGTTTTCGTTCGCTTCGGACAATTGTTTGAAGCGCGTTGCCAGTTTCAGGCCGAATCCTTTGACCAGTACCACGCGGAAATCCGCAGACTGCTGCGCTCTCTGCAGGTAAAGCCGAACCGCTGAGCGAATAGGGATCTGTCGCGCTGATGCGAGTGGGTTATCCATAAAACCCTATTGAAAACTGAATTCCAGACATCCACATGCGCAACCCGCACCGACTTACATTTAGTGCTTGCTTTGGAAAAGCTATTTTGCCGGCCCGAAGCATTGCGAATAGCCGATGAAGAACCCGATTAAATGCAAATGGAAAACGGTAATCCGAATGGGGGTTGTTCTTTTGTTTTGCAGCGCGAAAACCCTTAGCGCCCAGGACACGCAGTTTTCGCAGCAGCGACTTACTCCCCTTCTGGTAAACCCGGCACAAACCGGCGTCGACCACATTTACCGCGCTCACTTTGTTTACCGCTCTGCAAGCCTGGAGCCCGAGGCGCTTTCTGTAAACTCCGCTTCGGCGTCGTTTGATATGCGGTTGGGGCAAAACAAGCGCAGCCCCAACC
>JAIVHP010000245.1 GCA_020201045.1 Flavobacteriales bacterium | reverse complement strand
GAGTAAAAAAGCAATTCCGGTATTCCTTCTATGGGCTCGAACCCCATGCATTCGAAGTATTTCGTGAGGCGTTTGGTAGATTCGTCTATATCCGATCCTAAACGGATCAGTTCATCCCGTTCGGCCAAACCGCAATCGGAGTTATAGAACTGCATCGGAATGGGTTGAATAACGAAAAGACTCGCCCCTCCTGAAAAATGCACAATGGCATCTTTTATCACTTTTGCGCCGATAAAGTGGCCTCTGTATTCGGGCTTCAGGTAAATTTCATCAATAAAGACGATATTCAATAGCAGCATGCACGGACTGTAATGAGCTAAAATCCGTTCGTTGAGCATTTCTGTCTCAAAATCTACAATTTCAGCCAAATTATCTGCGAGTACACCCGAGATGTTATCAAATACCCAATAGTCAAATACGCCTGATTCTACCGCGTGATTGATATTTATAATGGTAAACCGCATATCGCCGATTAAATCAATGCGGTCTGTAATGGGATCGCGAAGGTAAATACCCGTGCTGTGTTCTTCAATACAGCGGAATTCGGCTCCGCACATCAATGCTGAGCGGAATGAATAGCGCAACTCTATGTAACCGTCTTTCATGGACATAGGGTTAAAATTACAGATTTCTCTGTAAACCTATCAACCTATCATATAACTTTAATCGCGAATTGTTCTATTGTGGAATCGTTAGTTGAGCATAGCTCATAAAAGCTACATCGCCCCTGGTAGCTGTTGGCAGGGCATCCGGATTAATTCTCAAAAAGACTTATCAATGCTCTTCTTCGTAGAATATTTTGTAAAATTTTCGACCGTCTTCGTCCCTGCCTTGCTCTATTAAACTGCGGTCGCCATGGATGTAAACGTGGAAATTTTTATCGAGCTTGAGTACGCTTTTGTAGCCTTTCGCGTATTTTTTTACTGCGTGGGGCGATAGCTCAAATCCACCGTCTTTTTCCTCGGGCATATCGCCTAGATTTTGCCCCGCATATTGCCTGAACGCCCCGGATAGGTCGGGGTTTTGAAAAACTTCTTCTTCAAATTCATCCCGGCTAAACTGCTCGTGTTCCTTGAAATACCCTGCAGAGCGATTGAGCAAATCAATTTGATTGGCCTTGCTCATGGGTGTTTCTCTCGGCGCTTCGTTCATTAGAAAATCGCGGGTGCATTCCATCAGGGCTTTTGTGTGGTGGAAGCTATCTCTACAGGGTGCAATTTGTAAAAAATCGTCTTTCCAATACTGGGCTTCCTGCGCTTTGTTTACGCGGTCTACCATCGCCACCCGAAAACCTTCTTCGGCTTCCATATTGAAAATCAGGGCGCCCTTGTCGAGCTTATCGATGTTTATTCCACTTTCGCAATAGAGCTCAAAGGACTCTTCTCCCGTTTCGAGCTTTAAAAAGTCTTGCTTTGACTCCGACTTAAACAGGCCAATGGCCTCCGTGCTTTTACCGTTTACCGCAACATTGGTAAAGCGCACCACAAACAAATCGCCAGATTTGATCTGTGGATGGGTGGTGAGATCGTAAAGATACCGGGCGATATGAACCGAGTTGATCGCAAACCGCTCCGAGTCTTCGAAGATTTCTCTGGCAAACTTGTAAAGGGGATTTAGCGTAAAATCTTCGTTAGAGAAGGTGAAGTGAAACAGTTCGGGCTGCACAAAGGGCTTTAGAAAATAGCGGTGCAGCATACCGCGCAGGCGTTCATCTGTTCGAAGCAAATTATGCGACGGAATTAAATCCTGCTCATTGTTTTTATTGCCCACACGGTGCGCAAT
>JAIVHP010000059.1 GCA_020201045.1 Flavobacteriales bacterium | reverse complement strand
CCTCTTATGGCAAGATCCAGATCACTTCCAGCCCTGTTGCTACCCTTGGCACGGCTGCCAAACACGAGAGCGTTCTCCACTTCAGGAAACTGGCGTAAGAGAGCCTGAATACGCGCTAAATGTGATGCTGTAAGGGCTAACTGCTTCATATTGGGTTAGAATTGCTCCGTGCTTCATCAAAAAATGCCTTCAAAACATTGAGCGCCGGATAGACCTGCTTTCGCAAAATGGGCTCATACGTTTTAAATTTCACCCCGTCATAATCATGTGAAAGGATGTTGCGTATGTCGAGACCATCAATTAGCGGTTGGGCATCATGGATATAGCCGCTTTCGAAAGCCAACCGAATGGTGTCCTTAGGAGAAGGTTTAAAGGCAAATCCCTTGAACTCCAAAAAATCTTTTAAGACTTTCCAGGACAAATCAATCGTAAACTCAAATCGCTGGACTAGACCATTTCGATCAAGCTCGTTGAGGTGCCCTCGTTCCATTGCATCCCTCAGCCGTTCAAAAGCTTTGTCGAAACTCTTGGCTCTTTGCAACCAACGAACGTCTTGATCCATGGCAGTGGTTTCCTTCAAAGATAAGGGATTTTGGTCTTTTTCGCATTTTTGATTTCAATTGCAACTTCCCGCAAAGTGATGCATGTGTTGTCCGTTGTAAAGCACATCAACAGTTATCGAATGTTTTTTCAAAATTTTGCTGATACTGCAGGCTATTCTCAAATGTAACCAATGCGTCAAAGCCATTTCCCCACAGCAGCCCCAAGAGTTTGCCGTGCTTCTTGCCGCTCCAACCCTTATGGCTAACGGTATAAACTGGGCTTTATTGACGTAAACATTCCCATAAGCGGTTCAGTCAAACCTGAACCTATCGAACTACCAACTTCGTAAACAAAAATGATCCCAAAATGGTATCAGAGCCGAAAATAGCCTATCTTTAAAAATGTGATGAAGAACATTGTTGCACTGCGGTCACCCAAGGAGGACTGGTCAAAACCGGGCCGTTCCGATTCGGAGCAACCACTGAAGGCCTGGTACCGCGAAGCCCAGAAGGCGAGATGGAAAAGTCCGAATGAAGTCAAGCAGCAATACTTAAATGCAAGCATCGTGGCAAACAGCAGGGTTGTGTTCAATATAGGAGGAAACAAATACAGACTTGTAGTGAAGATCAACTACGAAGCGCAATGGATATTTATACGTTTTGTCGGATCGCATAGAGAATATGACCGGATTGATGCCACAACAATTTGAACAAGTACAACAGAAGAAGCCATGGCCGCAAAATTGATAAAAACAGAAGCGGAATACGATGCTGCCTTGAAGCGCATGGATGCCTTATTTGACGCAAAGCCCGGAAGTCCGTCATTTGATGAAGCGGAGCTTTTGATGGCCTTGATCTCGATTTACGAGGAAGAGCACCACAAAATAGAAGCTCCCGATCCTATTGAAGCCTTGAAGTTTCGGATGGAACAGATGAATATGACCAGGGCTGATCTGACAAAATACCTCGGTGGCCGGGGCAGGGTTTCCGAAATTCTCAACAAAAAGCGAAAGCTCAGCCTTGCCATGCGGCAAAAATTGCATAAGGAGTTGGGAATCCCCGCGGAGTCCTTGCTTTCATAAGGGGTATAAAGGTGTGAAGAGCGGCTTCGACCAATGGAAACAAATGCACAAAATGTGTTTGCGAAATTGGGAGTGAACCCAGAGATCTGTTTTCACACTGGCGCTGAACTGAAAGGCTTGCCGCAGATCAGCGTCTTGACTAGCGGCAACCAACTCACAACTGTTCGAAAGCCAACCGAATGATGTTCTTGGGAGGGTGATGATTTACAGAAATATCCCTGTCATAAGGATCAATGGATTTGAGGAGTTGCCTTTTAATATTGTGCACTTATTTTACGATCACGTCCTGGCACTCCGACTTAGCCGAGTTTTAGTAAAATTATGCATCCATCACCACTTTTCACTATATTTCGGATAAAAATGCTGTTGAACTACAGATACTTGAAACATTCAAGTAAAGGTGTTTGAAAATGAAGAACATGCATATCCATGGAATGAATTAAAGTAAGGAATCTCCTAATTAATCTATGGTGGTACGAGAGAGCTTGTCAATGGAAGAATCAAGTGGTTATTTAATAGATTTTACGCAACAATACGATTATGAAAACAGAAAAAACATTTATCATCCGGCCGGAGACCACAGAACAGGAAAATGCCCTGAAAGCTTTTATTAAAGCACTCAAGATAAAGTTTGAAGTGACTAAGGAAAAGCCTTACGACCCTGATTTTGTAGCTAAAATCAAGACAAGCAGGCAGCAGGCCAAAGAGGGGAAAATAACACGGGTAGAAAAAAAAGATCTTGATAAATTCCTGGGGCTGGAATGAGTTACCACCTAGATTTTACTGACAAGGCCAAAGAAGATATTGCTGCACACAAAAAGGCTGGCAACAAAGCAGTTCTCAATAAACTGTTAAAGCTGCTGGAAGAACTTGCCGAACACCCTTTTACCGGAACCGGGAAGCCCGAAGCTTTAAAACATGACCTTGCCGGCTGCTAGTCGCGCAGAGTCAATAAAGAACACCGACTGGTGTACGAGGTTTCAGAAAACCAAATCTCTATCCTTTCGGCTAAAGGACATTATTGAGGAAGATCCTGACCTGATTTGTTTCGGTTCATAGTATTTTTTCACTTCCCACCTAGTTGATTTTGCTTTGATCTCCAGTATTTAAAACCATAAAAGATAATCAGATTCAGAACGACCAATGATAATAGGCTATATCTCCTATGAACTGATAAAGTCCGATACCAACAGAACCATCTCTTGTACTAATAAACTTGGCTGATTTATCTGTCAACAAATAACTAACCCATAGGGATACTGGAAAACTAAGGCATACCAATATAGTTCTAAGGCATCCCATTTTACCTGTACCCCGATTTTCTGAGTGATTGAAACACCGAATTCATCATATGATTCTTAATCCTTTCGTTGCTCTTTATAATTCTGTACCCTTGATAAATATCCTTTGCCATAACAGACTGAGCAAATGGAGTGAATTTTGATTTATACCCTTCATAAGTTGTGTATGGCGTAGCAGGATTATCGAATCTGGATCTAAAGTTTAGCCCCGAATGAGAAAAGTGGCCTCACCAGGAGTCGAACCTGGACCTAGAGTTTAGGAAACTCCCCTGCCTAAAGGATCGGCAGGCAGGCATTCTATCCATTACATCCAAACGGCAGAAAACCTGGATGATAAGTTCAGTCTCTCTAAGAAAAGTAGCCCCGCCAGGAATCTCTACCTCCCGGAGGGATGCCTGCCTCCCGGAGGTAGGGAACCTGGATCTAAAGTTTAGCCCCGAATGAGAAAAGTGGCCTCACCAGGAGTCGAACCTGGATCTAGAGTTTAGGAAACTCCCATTCTATCCATTGAACTATGAGGCCACTTTTCCCTTCGGGGTATTCTATCCATTGCCTCCCTTCCGGAGGCTTGTCTGCCCGTGGTAGATAAAAACTACGGGGCCTTATTTCCGGACAAAGATTTTAAAAATTCTTTACCCACACCCGACTTTAAGTATTTTTCTCGTTCTCGTGCAGACACCCGTTTTCCCACTTTCTCTTCATAGATTAACTTCCAAGGCCGATACCCCTTGGTTGATCTGGACATTCCGGCATTGTGCTGTTTAATTCTGGATGGAACATCTTTCGACATTCCCACGTAAACCCGTCCATCTTTTTCGCTCTTCAAAGCATATACCCAGTAGTCCATTTTTCTCGTCTGTGATAAACTCGTTTCAGACTGTGAATGGCCACTGCGCCTTAAGTTCACTGCCAGAAACTAAAACTAGAGCAGTCAGGGAGTTTGTATCCATTTCCTCCCTTCGGGAAGTAAAAACTATGAGGCCACTTTTCCCTTCGGGGTATTCTATCCATTGCCTCCCTTCGGGAGGCTTGTCTGCCCGTGGCAGATAAAAACTACGGAGCCTTATTTCCCGACAAAGATTTCAAAAATTCTTTACCCACACCCGACTTTACCTATTTTTCTCGTTCTCGTGCAGGTACCCAATCGTCTATTTTATTGCAGCCGATAAAACCCGTTTCGCAGGGTCTACTTCACATACGAGCCATTAGGCGCTTCATCGCCGGGCTGAACAAAACTAAGCCTACCCGTTTCGTCTTCGGCCATCAATATCATCCCCTGAGATTCAACACCCCTAATTTTTCGCGGAGCGAGATTCATTAAGACGCTTACTTTCTTGCCCGGCAGGTCTTCGGGGGCATAGTATTCGGCAATTCCCGAAACCACCGTGCGTTTATCCAGGCCGGTATCCAATTGCAACTTCAGCAGCTTATCGGTTTTTGGAACGCGCTCCGCTTCCAGAATGGTAGCTGTGCGAATGTCCATTTTCATAAAGTCATCAAAAGCAACGGTTTCTTTCTGTGGCATGTGTTCGGTGTTTTTGGGTTGGTCGTCATCGCGGCGCAATTTCTCGAGCTGCGCAGCTACCTCTTCGTCTTCTACGCGCTTAAAAAGTAGTTCGGGAGTGTTTATAGCGTGGCCTTCGGGCAACAAGTCCGTATTGCCACTCCTGTCCCAATCCATTTCTTCAATCCCGAGCAGTTTGATAAGTCTTCCGCAGGTAAAAGGCAGAAAAGGCATTCCGAGAATCGAAATATTCGCCGTAATCTGCAGGCAAAGATTCAAAACTGCGCCGGCTTTCTCTTTACTTTCCTTCGCAAGCTTCCAGGGCTCGGTTTCGGTGAGAAGTTTGTTCCCAAAACGCGCCAAACTCATCAGTGCCGATTGCGCTTCGCGAAAGCGGTAAGACTCTATGGTTTTTTCCATTTCCCGGCGCACCGCCAAAATTTCTTCCGATCCATCTGTGCGACCCATTTCCTTGAGTAAATGGCTTTGTGCACCGGGTGTTTTTCCATCGAAAAACTTGTGTGTGAGTACCAGTGTGCGGTTTACAAAGTTCCCGAGTATAGCCACCAATTCATTGTTTACCCTGCTCTGGTAATCGGCCCAGGTAAATTCGCTATCTCTAAATTCGGGAGCAATGGCGTTTAATACATAGCGCAGTTCGTCTTCCCTTCCGGGGAAGTCTTCCATATACTCGTGCAGCCACACCGCCCAGTTTCTGCTGGTAGATATTTTCTTGCCCTCCAGGTTTAAAAACTCGTTGGCGGGAACATTATCGGGCAGGTTAAATTCACCGTGCTCCTTTAGCAAAGTTGGAAAAATAATGCAGTGAAAAACGATGTTGTCCTTCGCGAGAAAGTGCACCATTTTAATGTCTTCGCCTTTCCAATATGGCTCCCAGTCTTTGCCGTTTTTCTCTGCCCAGGCCTTTGTGGCCGATATATACCCGATGGGTGCATCGAGCCACACGTAAAGCACCTTTCCATCGGCATTTTCAAGCGGAACTTTAACTCCCCAATCCAGGTCTCTTGTCATGGCTCGGGGTTGTAGGCCGCCGTCAATCCACGACTTGCACTGCCCGATAACCTGGCGTTTCCACGCAGCCGGATCGTGCTGCTGCGAACCGTTTAGTTTTCCGTTTTCGAGCCAATCCCGCAGCCAGTCTTCGTGTTTATTAAGTGGCAAAAACCAGTGCGAAGTCTTCCGCAAAACGGGCTTGGTGCCGCTTAGGGTAGATTTTGGATCGATGAGTTCTATCGGGCTCAGGGTGCTGCCGCAATTTTCACACTGATCACCATAGGCGCCGTCGTGTCCGCATTTGGGGCAAGTGCCGGTGATGTAGCGATCGGCGAGAAACTGGCCGGCTTCTTCGTCGAAATACTGCTCAGACTCGCGAACCTCGAAGGTGTCTTTCTCAATGAGCTTGAGAAAAAAGGCCTGTGCCGTTTCGTGATGAACGGGCGTTGACGTGCGGTGAAAGATGTCGAAGTCGATTCCGAAATCTTTAAAAGAACGGTCGATAATTCCGTAGTACGCATCTACAATCTTCTGCGGACTCACCCCGTCTTTCTTCGCCTTCAGGGTAATGGCAGCGCCGTGCTCGTCTGTGCCGCACACAAAAAGTACGTCCTTCTTCCGCAGGCGCAGGTACTTTACGTAAATATCTGCGGGGATGTACACGCCGGCCATATGACCGATGTGGAGTGGGCCATTGGCGTATGGCAAAGCTGCTGTTATGGTATATCGCTTTGGATTATTCAAAGGGAATTTGCTTGTTTGTGATGCGCAAAGATAATTAATCATCAAAGCCCTAATCAATGATCCAAAACAACATTCCCGAATCGCTTAAACCGGGCGATTGTATAGCCATCGTCTCCACCGCCAGAGCCGTTAAGCATTCTTTTATAGACTACGCCACCCAGCTCATAGAGTCGCGCGGGTACCGCGTAAAGACCGGGAAAAATCTCTTTAAGGTAAGCCATCAATTTGCGGGAACAGACCCGGAACGACTGGATGATTTAAACGATGCCATTCGCGACCCCGACGTCAAGGCTATTTTTTGCGCTCGCGGCGGATACGGAACGGCAAGAATCCTTGATGGTATGGACCTGGCAGCATTAAAAAAGCACCCCAAATGGATTGTGGGTTACAGCGATATCTCTGCCCTGCTCAATCACATTTACGAATTGGAAGGGATTCAGGGAATACACGCCACCATGCCTGTGAACTACAAATCAAATACCCCGGAGAGCATCGGGAGTCTTTTTGAGATTTTGGAAGGCGTAAATCAAAACTACCGATTCGATTACCACGAACTAAACAGGGAAGGAAACGCCACCGGCGAAATGGTTGGGGGCAACCTGAGTGTAATCTACAGCCTTATGGGCAGCGAATCGCAGCTCGATACCGCCGGTAAGATTCTTTTCATCGAAGACCTGGACGAATACCTTTACCATATAGACCGCATGATGATTGCCATGAAACGGGCGGGAATGCTTCAGAATCTCAGCGGACTCATCATTGGCGGCATGACCGATATGAACGATAACACCACCCCTTTTGGCAAAACCGCTGTGGAGATTATCGCCGAAGCGGTAGCAGAATACGAGTTTCCGGTCTGCTTTGGATTTCCCGCGGGCCATATCGACGATAACCGAGCCTGGCGGCACGGGCAAAAAATAAGGCTGACC
>JAIVHP010000475.1 GCA_020201045.1 Flavobacteriales bacterium | reverse complement strand
TGTAAACGTTGTAGGAGAGAAAATACGTGTCGTCATACGTGATGGGAAAGTCGTTCAGAGAGATTTCCATCCGCTGAATTCCGGGCTCTTCGTGAATAAAGGTCAGGGAAGTATCTACGGTGGCATTTGCCGCTGCCCCAAAACTTCCAATGGCTTTTTGCTTTCCGTTTATTTCCAGTTTCAGCGATACATTTTCTACCGGCTCGTTTCCGTTGTTCGCAATGCGGATGTTTACCGCGTCGCTTGCGCCAATTTTCCGGATAGGCGTGGGAAACCAAACGGAGTCGATGTAAATATTATTTGGCGAATTGCGATCTAAATGCACCAGCGAAATACTGGATGTAGTATCGGGTTTGACCGAAGAAAAATCAAAGCGGCTCTTTTGGAAGTCGCTAACGATAAAGCTCTGCTTGAGTTTGTTTTGCGATTCGCGCCCCAACAGGTCGCTCTGCCGGTTTAGAATTTGTTCGAGGTTTTGCGATTGGGGGCTGAGTTCTATTTCCTGAACGGCATTCACAAATTCGCTTCGCGCGACAAAATGCTGGTGTTTTCCTTCAAAATCGTGGGTGAGCACTTGAAAACGGTCGGTAGAGCTGTACACGTCGGCAATGTCTATTGCCCGGTTTTTGGCGACTTCGAGCATTACACCGGCTTCGCTTTCGCCTTCCATGCTAAAGGAATTATCGACAAACACGGAAACCATTTTCTCCGCATTTTTCTCGGCATTATCGTCTGTGGGAATGTAAGGTTGGGCGAATGCCAATACGAGAAAAAGAAAAGCGAGCAGGCGCATAAGCAAGACCAGCAAGTGCTTTAGCCGGTTTTGATTCTGTGTTTTTTGCTTTATTTCCCTTAAAAACCGCACATTGGTAAAGGCGATTTTTTTGAACCTTCTAAAATTGAATAAGTGGATGATTATAGGGATCGCGAGAGCTGCGAGAGCGTAGAGGAAGCCGGGGTTCAAAAATTCCATCAGTGGCCAAAGATACACCGAAAGTCTAAAGATTCAAGCGGGCTTTTTGAGCACTTTGTTAAAAGTTGATTCCCCTTTGTTTTTTCATTCTCCATCTTCCAAAATTACCGGGAGCTCCATCCCGAGTTGATTTTGCGCAAAGGCATCCAAAGCCATTAATACCTGCGGAATGGATTCGGATTTTATGTCGCAGGCAATAACGTGGGTATTGGCGTTGGGGAAAGCCACCAGCACTTTTTCACCGGCCGGAGTGCCTAGGTTATCGTGCATTTCGCGCACCGCCGACACCCGCACCACCGGATCCTGGTTTTCTTCGTCTTTGTAATAAATCCCATTGAAAACCGGACAGGTGATTTTTTTAAAATGCGCTGCCGTGGCCGCTGTTTCCAGCAACTCCTGAAGTTCTACGATAGCTTCGAGCCGGTATCTGTGGTACCAGTATTTCCGATAGGTCGCATCAGATTCAACCGTTCGGTATTTGCCGCCATAAGTAAGCCTGGAAATTTGCAGTCCCCAGGGATTGTTGAGTAAGAATGCTGCGGGGTTGTTGATTTCGATATTGGGCGAAAAATTTATCAGGCCTTTCATCTCGGGGTAATTGGCGGCGAGCATCAAGCCCAGTGTTCCGCCGGTAGAAGTGCTCATTACAACCACTTCATCGCCAAGTTGCTTCCCGATGGCGTATGCTTCCTTTGCCGATTCCCACAGACCTTCTGCGGTAAAGTTGAGCAGTGGCTCATCGGTTTCCAGTCCGTGCCCGTCTAACCGGGCGAGGTAAAGGTTGCAACCGTATTTGTCTGCAAAAGCGCGGTGAACCGGATTTCCTTC
>JAIVHP010000474.1 GCA_020201045.1 Flavobacteriales bacterium | reverse complement strand
TGTGGTTTGGGAACTATCGGAAACCGATGTCGACATCGAAAACATCGAGTCTATTACCCTTCCATCGCAAGAAGTGGAAGCCGAATGGATGCAACTAAACGAAGAAGCACATCAGTTTTGGAACAGCGCGGTGCAGCACTTTCAACGCGATTCGCTGAATGCATTTCCAGGTACAGCAGTTCAGGAATTAATGAATACCTATCAACCCACTTCCCAACAAAGGTTCGTAGCAGCATTGTCTGCAGAGCTTGAAATGGAAGTGCCTGCATGGATTGAATTGGAAAACAATCCGCTTGCTGCGCCAACGGCTTCTATGCCCACAGCAGGCGAGAATGAAACGCTTCCGCGAAACGTCGGGTCTTACATCGACGAAGGCGTATTTAACGAATACCGCAATGTGGCCGCGTTCAATCAAAATTATATAGAGCAAGGTGCCGAATACGATCCGGGATACATCGATTTCACATCTGAAGGCTACGAGCTTCCAGGTAGCGATAAATCGAATGGTTTCGATACGGATGCTTTGCAAAACGAAGATCAGAAATTTTTGCTCCTTCCCAATCCATTTAACGAGCGCATCACCATTCAAACCATAGAAAATATGGAATATGAAAAACTCCGCGTTACCATACGCGATGTTATGGGGCGGGTTGTGTACGATTCCGTTTATGGCGATGGCGAGCAAGTAGTAATCGATGGAAACCGGTTTTCTACCGGGGTGTTTATATACACCATCTTCGCCGATGGCAATATAGTTCATTCGGGTAAAATTGTGAAAGCTAAATAATAGCAAGCGTCTTTAGCTAAAAATAAAAAGAGCGGTGCGCAAGTCTGGGCACCGCTCTTTTTTGATTTTGTTATAAGTCGATCCGGTTAGAGTTGCAAGGTTGCAGTCGCATAATAACCTGTAATGTATTAGCGTAAAGAAGCACTGGCGGTCTACCTTTAGTTGATTAGCTTGGATTTTTGCGGGATTTTGAATGCTCTGAAAGGGCGCTGGTCTCTTTTATTTATGGAGACCTTACAGGTGTTTAGAAACCTGTAAGGTTTTAGCGTAAAGAATTACCGGCGGTCTACCTTTTACTTGGATCCCTTTGAGCTTTGGATGTTGTTGCAAGTTCTTAAAGCGAGCTGAGCACCTTGAATTACCGAGACCTTATTCAGGTGTTTAAAAACCTGTCAGGTCAGGGAGCGCGAACTGGCAAAACATCATTTACGCATCGTCAAAAGCACTCAAAAAAAAGGGATGCCAATCTCAAAAGATAGCATCCCTTCATTTTATTCCAATAGCGGAGAATCCGAATTAAATCGCCTCTACTGCTTTTAGTACTTCTTCGTAATTGGGTTCGTGGGTAATATCGTCTACCACTTCGGTGTAGCGAATTTTGTTCTCCCCGTCTACTACAAAAACCACTCTTGCACTCAAGCCTTTCATCGGTCCATCGGTAATAAGGGTTTTGTAATCATTGGCAAAACTTCCGCGGAAGTCAGATGCCGTTTCTACATCTTCAATGCCCTCTGCGGCACAGAAACGCTTTTGAGCCATCGGCAGGTCTTTGGACACTACGATGCCTTTTACACCCTTCTTTTCGCCCAGGTCGCTGTTAAACCGGCGGGTTTCCATCTGACAAACGCCCGTTTCAATACTAGGAACGGCAATAATTACTTTTATCGCATCGCCGTGTCCGTAGAGTGTCCCTTCGCTCAGGTCTTCTTTTACATAGGTGAAGTCTGGCGCTTTTGTCCCTGGCTCCAGAACATCTCCAACGAGTTGCACCGGGTTGCCTTTAAGTTTTGTTTGATTCATATAT
>JAIVHP010000473.1 GCA_020201045.1 Flavobacteriales bacterium | reverse complement strand
CATGTATACTCACATTGCTCATCTTTGCGTTTGCAGTGTAAACCGCCCACTTTGGATTACCCACAAAATACTGTGGAAAAATGAGTAAAGTATTGAATCTAAGGTGGGCCGATTACGTATCTTTAGATGTTAAACCTTGCTTCCCCTATGACTAGACTTTCGCCAAAACTGGTGTTGGTAATTCTTTCATTTATCTTGCTGAAAGGCTCGGCAATAGCGCAAACCTGCGATTCGCCTCAAGAATTGTGCAGCACGTCTGGAGCTGAAACGCTGAATACAGATCAGGGCGAAGCGATCACTGTTCCGGCCGGCTTTTGTTTCGACAATGCGGAAAACACGGTGTTTTATTCGTTCGAAACGCTGGATTTAAATCAATTTCCAAACCTCGCATACGAAGATTCTACGGCATTCCTATCCATAGCTTCCATTAACTGCGAACCCGACACAACCACCGGTACGGGTGTGAATTTTGCTGTTTTTACCGCGACAGATATCTGCGATGAAACGACCTTTAGCCAGCCGATTATTTGCCAGGAAATGACTTCTGCCGCTCAGGAAATCGACTTGAACGAACTCGCGCCATCTACGACCTATTACATTGCTGTTTCGGGAGCTACAGGAGATGCTCCTGCGGATAATCCCTCTTTTTGCGATGTTGCTATTGGGGTGAGTGGCCCCGCGGTAACCTACAATCTGGAAGCGGAGTGGTATCCAGAGCCAGATCCGGATCGGGCGCAGGAAATACTATTGGAAGGTGAAACGGCTGTACTTGAAGCCAATGAAAATTTTCCGGGACTCACCTGGTCGGGCGAAGCCCTCAATTCAAATTCGGGTTCACCGGTAACAGCCAACCCCGAAGGTGTAGACGAAAACTATGTGTACACCGTAGAAACCACCATTAACGGATGCGTGTATACCGACGAAGTGACGGTGGTAATACTCGCGGCCATTGTTCCCGATAACGCATTTACCCCAAACGGAGATGGGTTTAACGACTCCTGGTATATCGATCGGATTACAGAGTGGCCCAATGCGCAGATTGTGGTCTATTCCCGTTGGGGTCAAAAAGTATTTGAAGTAACGAATTACAACAACGATTGGGACGGAGAAGGATTGCCGGCAGCAACCTATTATTATGTAATAGAGCTCAATCCAATTGATTTTAATACAAACCCTTACACAGGAGCAGTAACGATAGTTAGATGAAGCGATTTTTCTTAATAGCACTTTTGAGTTTTCTGTCATCCCAATTGCTCGCGCAGCAAAACGCGCAATACACGAATTTTCTCTTCAATTCATTTGCGATAAATCCGGCCAATGCGGGATTGAAAGAATGTCTGGACGCCCGTGCGGGTTTTAGAACCCAATGGGTGGGTTTTGAAGGCAATCCAACCACCGTTTCGGTGAATGCGCATCAGCGGTTGAATAAAATCAGCTCGTCTACCCAAACCATTCACGGTGCTGGAATAATTGTAGAAGCCGACAACGCGGGGCCATCCAGCACAACGCGAGTGAAGGGGGCGTATGCGATCCACCTTTCGCTCGGCCGCAAGGTTCGGCTGTCTTTCGGGGTTTCACTCGGGGTATTGCAGCACCGGTTCGATGTTTCGCAAATCAATGTGAGCCAACCGGGGGATCCACTCCTTCAGGAATCGAATTCTGAACTGGCCTTCCCCGATTTGGGAGCCGGTGTTTGGATGTACAGCAAATACTGGTTTGTGGGCTTGAGTGGATCGCAACTTACCAGTCCTACACTTACCGATTTGGGCGAAGTATATTCATTTCAACCCCACGATGAGCTATATCCCCGCCGCTCAATTGAAATTTACCAGTAACTCTTCAGCGGCATTCGACGTAAACTTCTGGGCAGATTACGACAATAAAGTTGCAGCCGGTTTGGGCTTTAGATCAGACGACATGGTTTCGGGGATGTTGAAATTTAACTTCCTCGACTACTTCACAATCGCTTACGCCTATGACTTCACCTTTTCGAAGGTGTGGTTTGGCTCTTCAAACTCCCATGAAATAATTATTGGAATAACCGCTTGCCCCAGAAACGACCGCGGACCTGGATTTGTCCCTTGTGCAGCATACGACTAATGAAATTAGATAAACAAATAAGAAATTTTATTACCACTACGGGCATCGTGCTGGTAATACTCATTTTTGCAGTTTCTGCGAGCGCTCAGGAAGTTTTTCAGTGGAGTGGCCAAAACGGAAAATGGCAGAAAGCTGAGAACTGGAAAATTGACGGAGTTCCGGCCAACCGCGCACCGGGAAACGATGCCAACGTGCTTATTCAATCGCAGAAGAGCGCTGTGGCCATCGAAATTTCCGAAGATATCGAAATCGCATCGCTTAATGTGAGTGGCGATTTTCCTGTAACTTTCAGCAGTGAAGGCGATGTATCGGTCTCCATTAGCGGTTCGTTGTTCCTCGGAGAGCAAACGATCGCAGATTCAAAAATAAATTTTATCGGCACCGCCGATTCCGAAGGTTTTTACAGTCTGCCGGCTTCGCTGGAAGACCAATTCTCAGCAAATTCAAAATCGGCTTATGCTAAACTTGACAGTGAAGGTTTTGCAAAAAGTGGTGGAAGTTGCCCGTTTTTTACCACTGTGGCTGACCCCACTCCCCCCACCTGTAACGATTTCGAAGACGGAATAGCCGCAGTGCTGGAGCCAACAGATGGTGTTGGGCCTTATACCTACCAGTGGATTGGTGGGCCGGCTTCCATGCAGTGGACAAATTTGGGCGCCGGAACCTACACCGTAATTGTAATCGATGTGGGCCAGGGAAATTTACCGTGTAATATCGATGTCTTTGTGAATGAGCCCGGTCCCTTGACGGTTTTTTCCATGAATCCTACACCACCAACTTGTGCCGATGTGTGCAACGGTGCGGCGGCACCTGTTATTATCGGTGGCAACGGCGGTTACGACCTCACCTGGAGCAGTGGTGAAACGGGTTTTAACCCTACTGCATTGTGTCCGGTCTTTAAT
>JAIVHP010000472.1 GCA_020201045.1 Flavobacteriales bacterium | reverse complement strand
GCGTGGCGCCTTAGAAATCCTGAAGCAAAATAAGGTTGCTCTCCTGCTCATCGGACTTTTCGCGCTGCACATCTTGTGGCTTTTCAATACAAGCGACTTTCAATACGCCTTTAAAGACCTTCGCATAAAGCTTCCACTTCTGATTCTGCCCCTTGTAATTGGAAGTATATACGTTGGGAGAGCGCAACTCAAACTCATTTTTTTGGCGCTATCCATAGGTATTTGGGTGGCGTGCGTTGGGGTTTACTTCAACTATTTTTCAGCGGGGGTAGAACCCGAAAACTTTAGAGACCTGGTGCAGGGAATTTCACACATTAGGCTTAGCCTGATGATGATTTTGCTCATTGTCGCCATCGGTTATTTCTGGAAAGAACTCAACCCGGTTCTTAAGGTTTACGGCGCAGTATCAATTCTGAATGCCCTCGTGTTCTTAAACCTTATTCAATCGGTTACCGGTGTAATTACCTTTTTCACCGTTTTGGTTTTTCTCCTGCTCTGGTGGTCGTTTCGTCATTTCTCGGCGCAAAAAAAGACCGCCATTTCAATCGGGGTGATCCTTGCGTTGGGAGCGGTTGCCTACTTTTCGGCCGATTACTACACCCGTTACTTTACATCAAACCGCAACTTATCAAACCTCGATGCGCACACCGAGCGGGGAAATCCATACAACCACCTTCGCGATGTGGGTATTGTAGAAAATGGATCGTACACGTTTATTTACGTGTGTACTCCAGAGATGGTGGAAGCCTGGAATGAACGCAGCGATCTGCAAATAGATCCAAATACACCGGAAGGGCAAAACACCATCGCCGTGCTCACGCGGTATCTCACTTCTAAGGGGTTGCGCAAAGATTACGCCGGGGTGATGGAGCTCACTGCCGAAGATTTAGAAAATATTGAAAAGGGAATACCGAGTGTAATTTACGCGCAAAAATCTGGACTGGCGTTGCGCTATCACGCCTTAATGTTCAGCTATCACGCGTATGAGAAAACCGGAAATGCAGTTGGTTTATCCCTGTTTCAACGGTTTGAATACTGGAAGGTGGCAGTTGCAATAATTGCAGAAAACCCCGTATTGGGCGTTGGCACGGGAGACGTAAAAAAAGAATTCAAGGCCATGCACGCCACCTTACACCCCGAATGGCCAGATCGTTTCAGGCTCCGCGCGCACAATCAATTTCTCGCTTTTTTCGTCGCTTTTGGAGTATTTGGGCTCGTGTATTTTCTCGCTCTTTTTGCCCTGGCTTTTCGTTGGAATATGGACAATGGCCTGGCCGTGAGTTTTTTCGCTCTCGCTGCTTTATCCTGCATTACCGAAGATACCCTTGAAACACAGGCCGGAGTGACCTTTTTTGCATTTTTCTTTGCCCTTCTCTCCAACCGGCATTCAAAATAGTTGATGCCGCTTCGAAGCGATGTTTTATCTTTGAGAGCATGAGCGATAAGATGCGTATTGGACTTTTTTGCGGAAAGAAGAAATTGAGCCCCGTTCAGGAAGATCTCATAAAGATGGGAACCTGGCTAAGCGAAAGGGGGCATTCTATTGTGCTCTTCGCTCTGGAAGACAGGCCGGCGGTAAAGCTGGGCAGAGCAATGGGGCTGGAAGTGGTGGAGCTAAAGCGAAATCCGCGCGAATTTAGCTTCAATACCGCCCTGAAATTCCGCAAAGTTCTCAAACGCTCTAAGGTGAATCTGATGATGTTTAACGATTATCGCGATGCGCGATTTTTGGTAACCGAAAAGTACTTGAGAAAGGGAAAGCTGAGACTCATTTTTATTCAAAACAAACCGCTGCACGAGATGAAGTTGGATTTTCTTCACTCTTTTCGCTTCAAC
>JAIVHP010000308.1 GCA_020201045.1 Flavobacteriales bacterium | reverse complement strand
CGGTTGCAAGGGTTTTATCGTCGTTCAAAAACATCGAAAACCCCTTGCCTTTTCTCCACGCCGCTGCATTTCCCGAACCAATTACCACTGGGTTTTTGCCGAGCGATAAGTCTTCGTTTATTTCGAAGGCGTAAATTTTTATATCCGGCGAATTGGGTTCCCTGGCTTCGGCGATAAAGTAAGAACGATCGGCAAAGCTGATGGGATAGACCATCGTGGGAACGGTATTTTTAGCCACTTCGGGAAATTGAATTTTCGAGGCGTTTATCCGATCCAGACTGTCGGTCGATATCCGCTCCACTATAAATCCGTCTTTCTTGCGCCTGGTATCGCGCAAAACTAAAAATGAGCTTTCGCCGTGGCCGAAAACCGATAAAATGTCACTGCCCTTTTCATCTTCTAGCGAAGGCCCCCAAAAGGCGGGTATTTCTTCCTGTGCAAACACCGCAGTTTGAACCAGCAGGGCTGTGCAGATAAGGAGAATGAAGGAGCGGATTTGCAGCATTTTTCTATTTATATTCGCTCAAATCAATAACTGAGCCGGATTTGTCGCTTAAGCCCTGCAAATATATCTATATCTCTTGCTTTATTCTCTTTTCGGCTTTTGGAGCCAATGGGCAAAATTACGAAGGTGAAGATGCCTACGAGCCCGATTCCGTATTCGCAGTGATAAACGCCGTAAAGGTAGACCCCGTTCAAATTGTTTTCGGAGATTTTCGCCTGTTTTACGAGCGGCTCATCACCGATCAGTACAGCGTAGAATTGGGCGTGGGCATTACCGGCCGAAACTACGCTGCCGACGTGTTTGACTACAGCCTCGACGATTTGGGCGACAATGTGGATATTAAATTGGGATACAATTTTAGCATAGCGCTCCGCCACTACTTTCGCGAAAGCGAAGAGATGATTGGCCCTTACCTATCGCTCGGTTTTGATACGCGGAAGTACCAAACCAACTTTTCGGTTATCGATACTTCGGGGGCGCTCACGGGCGATACCTTTGAAGACGTGCGACGCTTTTCTACCCTTTATGCCACCTTCGGCTTCCAGGCCATACCGCTTTCCAGCAATGTTTTTGGCGATTTTTACATCGGTGTGGGAGTGCGAAAAGTGGATTTTGACATCGTTCGCGCCGATGATATCAGACGTCCCGAAACATATTCTATTTCCAACACCAGCGAATACCGACCCGCTGTTCTTGCCGGGGTGAAGCTGGGGTTTGGTTTTTAGTCTTTGAGAACCGCCTTGTTCTTGTTTGCGAGCTGCCCGCAAGCTGCATCAATGTCTTTTCCGCGACTTCGCCTTACGTTCACCACGAGGTTTTTCGATTCCAAAAATTCGGCAAAAGCATCGACCTTTTCGGGGTCGGCTTGCTCAAACTCACCGTCGTCGATGGGATTGTACTCAATGATATTGATTTTGCAGGGGAAGTTTCTGCAAAAAGAAGCGAGCTCTGCGGCATCGTCGAGGGTATCGTTGAAATCTCTGAAAATAATGTATTCGAAGGTCACCCGGGTACCGGTTTGAGCGTAAAAATATTTGAGTGCATCCGAAAGCGCTTCCAGCGTGTTGCTGTCGTTTATGGGCATAATCTCGCTGCGCTTCTGGTCGTTTGCGGCGTGGAGCGAAAGGGCCAGGTTGAATTTTACTTTTTCATCGGCTAGCCGCGTGATCATTTTTGCGATGCCGGCGGTAGAAATGGTGATTCGCTTTGGCGACATACCCAGGCCTTTATCGTGCGAGATTTGTTGGGTGGAGTAAACTACGTTTTTATAGTTGAGCAGGGGTTCGCCCATGCCCATATAAACCACGTTTGATAGGGGTTTTTTCCGCAAAATTTCGGCGTCTTTGTAAATCTCCGCTACCTGATCGTAAATTTCATACGCTTCCAGGTTTTTCATCAGCTTGAGCTTACCGGTAGCGCAAAACTTGCAGGCCAAGCTACAACCCACCTGCGAGGAGATGCAGGCCGTGGTTCTGTTGCCGGTTGGTATCAGTACACCTTCTACCACATGGCCTTCGTGAAGCTTAAATGCGTATTTGATGGTGCCGTCGTTGCTCACTTGCTTATCGGCAATGGTAACGACGCGAATCTCAAAATTTTCGGAAAGTTTTTCCCTCAACTCCTGAGAGAGATTGGTCATCTCTTCAAACTTGCGCGCGCGCTTGGTCCAGAGCCATTCGTAAACCTGTTTGCCCCGAAACTTTTTTTCGCCCATCTCTTCCAGAGTTGAGATAAGCTCGGTTTCGGTGAGTTTTCGTATGTCTACCTTTTTTGCCATGTGGTACAAAGATAAAGGATGGACAGGGATGAATAAAGCATGATGAATTAAAGATGTTACACCTTTTTTTGGGAAATAAAGCAATTTTTTCTAAATTCATTGAATATTGTTAACCAAAGAATGTATATCAATCAGGAGCATCGATTTCTGAATTTGGAGATTACGATTTAATAATTTCTAAAATAAATAGGAGTGGAGATGAATTGTGGACACAAACGTTAGATATTAACGGTGGAGATGACGCTGCTGTTGACATTGCTCTAGATGCAAATAATAATATATTTTTAGTAGGGTCCAGCTATGATTCCGAAACAGATTTAGCTGAATTGTTAGTTGTTCACTATGATAATAGCGGAAATCTACAGTGGTCTGAAAATTACTCAGCGCCAAATTCTGTATACAATGTCGGAACATCTATTACTACTGACGGAACAAATTTATACATAGGAGGTACTACGTTTAATATGCAGTACCAATCAGATTTTCTGGCTTTATCTTATTCTGCTAGTAATGGTAATTTAAATTGGGACTACAGTTGGGATAATATCGGACTTAATGACATAGTTACAAGTATTTATAGAAATGGGAGTAAACTATATTTGGCAGGAGGAACTCAGACTAATCAATCAAATTGGAATTATGCTGTTCAAATATTGAATTTTTCAAACGGTGTCTATCTGGGACAAAGCATTACGGGAGGTTCTGGTGATGGAATTGATAGAATAACTGACCTCACCAAGGATAATTATGGTAATATTTATGTCACTGGTGGGGCACTCAATCAGGGAGGAGGATACGATTTCCGAACTCTTAAATTGGATTCCACATTAAACATTGTTTGGAGCAAAAGTTATAATAGCTCCGGTAATTACGATGATATAGCAAATGGTCTGACAGTGGATAATAATGGCAATGTTTATGTTTGCGGACAAGTTGAAACTAGTTCTGGTTATACTGATTATAAAACAATTAAGTATAATTCGTCTGGAGTAGAACAATAGAATGTATCTTATAATGGATCTGCTAACAAAGCTGATTCAGCTAAAGCCATAGTTTTGGACAATGATCAAAATGTTATCGTTACAGGGGTTACGCACAATGGATCGAATGAAGATTTCTATACAATTAAATATGACCCAAGTGGCAATATTTTATGGGAAATTGCATACAACAATTTGGATAATGGTGACGATAATCCATTTGACATAGTAGTAGATGAAGACGGCGATATTATTATCTCAGGTCAAAGCAAATACCCTAACACATTTAAACATGTTTCAGTTAAATATAGAGAAGTATACGTGATTAACCCTTTGGGTACTAATGAAATTCAAAGTAATGCGAGCTTCAATCTATTTACAACGAATTATGGTCAACTTTTAGATGTAGACGGGAACTTTGTTGATCAAATAAAATTTTCATGTTATGATGAATCGATTGGTGATGCGTTTTTGTCTGACACTTCAATTACCTATGTAAAGAGGGCCCCGTCAGATTTAAGTAACTTGTGTGCAATAAACCTAAAGCCAAAAAATAGTAATGACACGAAGGTTATCGGAAGAAACAAAGCACATTTTCACAAGAATTTTTACTTAAGCCATTTACCTCATGGTAAAGAAAGAGTACCGAATTACAATTCTGTTATATATCCGGATATCTGGAGAGATATTGATCTTGAAATAATTAAGGGAAATCTAGGACTCGACTATTATTTTATCTTAAACAAAGGAGCTTCTATTAGCTCGTTAAAACTTGACCTTGATTTTCATGATCAGATTTCAGTTGATCCCAATACGAATCAATTGATAATCGAAACAGCATGTGATCAATTTGAATTAGCAGAGCCTTTCGCATATCAAATACAATCAGATGGCCAAATTACGAATTTGGGTTGGACGCCAGCATATTCTTTGAATGGAGACGAAGTATCGTTTACAATAGGCTCTTACGATACCAATAAACCTTTAATCATCAGTATTGCAAATAGTGGAGGAAGTGCCTACGATGAAGCCGGTCTATGCTGGAGTACTTATTTTAGTGCATCGGGGAATATTCAAGCGGAAACTGTTACACACAATGCAGATAATGATGTTTTTGGTGGAGCAAATATGGATGAAGCATCAAACTTCACATTTTACAATCAAATTACTTCGGAATACAACCTAATTGATAATACAAACGCTAACATATTTAAAGTTGATGAAGATTACAGCCCAGAATGGATGACAATTTATGGAGATCAAATGGGTTATACTTACATAAATGATTTGGAGTTTAAAGAAGGCCATGGCTTATATTGCGTTGGAGCTACAGGAGTCGATAATTTTGTTGTTGGAGGTATAGACGAAGTTGGATCTGCCTTTCCATATAATGGTGCTGGTCCTTTCTCTTCAAATTTTTACGATGGTTTTATTTTTAAACTTGGTGATGCTAGTGGACAACGCCTTTGGTCAACTTATCTTGGATCTGAAGGAACTTTGAATGAAGGTGGTGCTGATTATGCTAAAAATGTGATAGTATCAACAACTGGTAAAGTATATGTTTCTGGCGTAGCCGGAGCTTCTGATTTTGAAAATAATGGAGAAGGTAATTTATTTAATGGTGGGTTGGCGGATATCTTTTTAAGTGAATTTAATGAAAATGACGAATTATTATGGACCTGGTTTTTTGGTGGTTCAAATAAAGATTATTCGTTAGGACTTGACGAAGATGATCAAGGAAATATTTGGTTACACGGAAGCACAAATAGTAATGATTTTATGCCAATTAATCCTAACCCAGGGGATAATAATGTTTTTTTTCAACAAACCAATAATGGAGGTGTAGATGACTTAATTATTGAATTTGACCCCGTAAATTCTAGTACAATTTATTCTAGTTATTTAGGAGGAAATGAGAAGGAAACAGGGCTTGACTTTGCATTACAACATACTGATTTAATTGCAGCGGGGAATGGTAAGGTTTACGTCGCGGGGCGCACGAAAAGTGATGAAACTACTTTTCCGCTGCTTTCTGATGGTGGTAATTTTAACTATCAACAAAATGATTTAGGAAGTATTAATAGTACATCACCTAGTAATGGGTACATATTTGCATTAGACAAAACAAATTATCATCAAGAATGGGGCACATATTTTAACGATGCGGATAACAATAATGGCTCAGATGCAAATAATTTCCCAAGAACTATATTCCTTAAATCTTATGCTAATGACACTCCAGATAAATTGGTTGTTGTTGGACAAGCTGCCGCTCCAAATGAAATTGATAACCCAGGATTTCTTACTTATACGAGCAATCCAAGCGGACTAGTGGATGGGTTTGTATACATCTTTACAGCTGGTTTAAGCACGAATAATCTATCAAACGGGACTTTGTTTGGTGGAGAAAAATATGATTGGATAACAGATGTGAGTTTCATTGAACAAGATCATTTCGTTGTTACGGGTTCAATAAATACGGATAATAACGAAATGACTGAATTTCCTTTAGATGATTCTGGAGGAAGTGCTTTGTTTTCTGACCAATTGTATCCAATAGCAACGTTTAATAGGTTGGGATTCTTTTCTGCATTCTGTGATGAGGGCATTATAACTTCAAATTCCAATCTGGATAAGCTTGATGCTATAGCTAGTATCTTTCCAAACCCTTTTTCAGAAGGAGTAAATGTTGTTGCTGACGATAACAATCTCAAACATTATACAATATTTGACATATCTGGGAGAACAATTAAGAGAGGGTTTTTTAATAACAATAAGACTCAATATATAAATCTCAATGATTTAACTGATGGGATATATATTTTGGAAATAGAAACGGTTAATAAAGAACAGGTACAGATAAAAATTGTCAAGCAGTGATAAAGATTAAACTATTTCCTGGTGTTCTTGTCCTACTTGCTTTGATTTCTGGGAATTGTATTTTCTCTCAAAACCCTCAGTGGGAATACCTGAATTTTCCGTATTCCTTTAATGATGCTCGGATAGTGTCGTATGAAGATACCATTGAAGATGTGGTTTACCTGGGAGGGCAATTTTACCCAAATGAGATGGAGGGAAATAATTCGGAAGCTAGTGTGGTGTCGAGATTTGATGGCAGTGAATTTGAAGTAATTGGGGAGTTCTCAAACCGTATAAATTCAATTGTAGAATTTCAGGGTGAAATTTATGTATGTGGTTCTTTTTCTGGAATGAACGATACCCTGGATATTGATAAACTAGCCCGGTACAACGGAACTAACTGGGAACCGGTAGGCGGAAACTTATTTAACGGCCAGATTTACTCCATTTGTTCCGATAGCCAATATCTCTATGCAGGTGGGAGCTTCACCGAGATCGATGGAGAACCTGTATCAGGAATTGCTCGCTATAATGGTGAAAACTGGGAGTCTCTCCCTGCGGGAGGATTTGACGAAGGCTCGTGGATTATAAAGATGTTGGTTTATAACAACGAACTTGTAGTGGGGGGAGATTTAAGTCTTGAAGGAGAATTGCTTGATTTTGGATTGCTCGTAAATAGAAATAACCAATGGCAAATTCTGGATCAAGAAAACCTTGTGGGCTCAACCACTGTGAGAGAAATGATTGTTTGGGGTAGTGCGCTCTATGTGGTTGGGAATTATTTTGATAATGATGAATATTTACATCCTACCCTGTTAAAATGGGACGGAGAAGAGTTTTCTGCCCCCTGGTCTACATTTTACGATATCTCTAATCAGATCAGTGGAGGATCTACTCCAGCTTGCCTTATAGGGACCACAGAATATCTGTACGCCGGAGGAAGAATGGAGTATATAGGTGATAAAGAGATCAATCAACTTGCAGTTTATAACGATGAAGAATGGTGTGGAATGTATACCGATGGACTACAGTCACCCATCTATGGAATGTTTAGCTTTCGCGACACACTTTATGCTTACCAACATTTAAACCCTTTTTCGAGTACTCTTTATCCATCGGGCTTGTACAAATGGCTGGGCGGTTCGGAATTTGAGCTATGTGTTTCAACACTTCATATGGATAACGTGGAGAATACTCATCATGAATTAAAAATCCACCCCAATCCAGTAAAGGATAATTTGAATCTGCAATTCGGTAGAAGCGCTTCAGGGGTGATAAGGATTTATAATTTACAGGGGAAACAAATTTTACAGCAAGTCAAAATCCACGATCAAGATCAGATAAGATTTAATGTAGAAACCCTTGATTCGGGTGCATACATTATTTGGTTTATAGATATCGATGGATTTATCGATAAAACGATACTAATTAAAAGTTAAATGCGAAAATCACTGGGAATCATATTCATTATCATTCCATTTCTGTGTTTTTCCCAAACGAATGCGTGGTGGGAGAAGACTCACATTAGCCCATTCCAAAATTCGGGATTACTTATAGACGATGTTTTTGTTTCCGAAGTAGACGAGGCAAATGGTTTGGTATATGTCGCCGGGGTGGAAACAATAGACTCAGGCAAATTAATATATGTATTTGATGGGGCTGAATGGACAGTAATTGGTAGTTACTTCGAAGATATTTACGATATGGCTTTGTACCAGGGATATCTATATCTGGCGACAGGAGGGATTTCCATTCAGGATACCTTATCTAATTCGACAGGGTTTCTATTAACTCGTTTTGATCCTGAAAATTATTTATGGGAACCAGCAAATGCCGATTTAAATGGCGCTATAAGAGGACTTGAGGTGATAGATGATACACTTTACCTAGGTGGGAGCTTTACGGCAAATCAAGATAACACTCCCTTTTATCACGTGGCAAAATATGATGGAGAAGAACTTTATCCACTTCCGGATAATCCCTTTGCGGATATGCCGAATTATCTCTACGTAAGTTGTTTTGAAAAATACAACGGAGACCTCTATATAGGAGGTTTATCACCTGATGTAAACGACGAAGAGTTATTAGTTTACCATGATGGGGAATGGAGTGGCGTTGGGGATGGGATTCAGGGTCTTAACACAAAAATAGACTTTTTGGAAGTGTACGATGGGGAGTTATATGCGGGAGGAATTATCTGGCAAGATGAAGGTAATCCTGCCAACGGGCTTCAAAAATGGGACGGTGAAACCTGGACAGAAATTGGTGGTGGTGTAAACGGTACGGAAATACTTTGCATGGAGACCTTTGATGGTGGTTTGTTTGTGGGGGGATACTTTAATTTCGCGGGAAACGAATTGGTTAACGGAGTGGCACGCTGGGATGGTGAGAAATGGTGTGGACTTCATACCGATACCCCCTGGCAGGGGGTGCCTGGGATGTTTGTCTTAAATGATTCCCTGTACATGCCTTTGCAACATTCTGATACCGATCCATTTTTCGATTCTTATGCTGAAGTATATAAGTGGATTGGTGGAGATGATTACGGGCCGTGTAGTACGATTACAGAGGTTGAAGAAATGGAGCTGATGGAAGTCAGCGTATTTCCGAATCCAGCAAATTCAAGAGTGAAAGTTTCAGCCCCTAATTTAATTGATAGAATAAGAGTATTTGACATTTCCGGAAAAATTTTAAAGGAAAAAAATGTCGGTTCTAATAGTTTGGAATTCGATATTTCCAACTATCGCGCAGGAATTTACATCCTAAAAATAAATACGGTTAAAGGGCTGTTTATTAGAAAAGTGATTAAAACTAATTAGCTTCTGTCAATATACTCGAGTGGCTGATTCATAAAGTTCGATAGCAAGCCTGCCCGGCCGGTTTACCTGCCGGAGGCATGGTAGGTAGGCGTAACGCAGCTTTCGGAATTTATGGACAGACACTAATCAGGACTTATTCAATCTCTATTCCGAGGATGCAAACATCGTCGATTTGCTCGTTTTCGCCTTTCCAGGTGTTAAAGGTTTGATAGAGCGCGTGTTTCTGAGCGGCAATTTCAAGGTTTGCCTGCTCGGTAGTATCCGCCCGACCAACTACACCTCCCAAAACCGTTTAAAGTTTTCTATAGTCGCGGGATCGATATTGTTGGGTAGGAGTTGGTGCAGCTTATTGGCTTTATGGTCTGCGATATTTTCGAGGACGTAGGCTAGCCACTTTTGGGGATTGATGTTGTTGAGCTTGCAGCAAGCAAAGAAGCTGTAGAACATTGCTGAGCGTTTAGCTCCGTTGTGCGATCCTGCGAAGAGGTAGTTCTTGCGACCCAGTGCTACTGGGCGGATGCTGTTTTCTATGAGATTGTTGTCAATGTGTAGGTTTCCGTCTTGAAGGTAGTTTTGCAAGCTTTCCCAGAGCGGCATAACGTATCCGATGGCTAATCCAATGGGTGATTTGGGCAAGGCTTGCTGTCGCTGGGCGTGCAACCATTTTCCCAAATCGTTGATGATTGGAAGGGCGAGATCTAAGCGCA
>JAIVHP010000307.1 GCA_020201045.1 Flavobacteriales bacterium | reverse complement strand
TTCAACTAAAAATCGTGAAGAACAAAGCGTAAGCGATCTCTTTATAGCCTTTGAAAATAAACACTCTTAAAAAATAGCGGGCTATTTTGAACTATTTTTAGGCAGAAAAGCGCTGTTTAGAGGTGGAAGAACAAACCTCTTTCTCATAAAAGCCGATATACTGCATTTCCTTTCCGCGCCATAGCCCGCTACCTGCCCTCCGGTAGGCGGGTGGCTTTGAAAATGAAAGTTATTCGCATATTTATGCTTTCAGCGGTGCTCATGAGATCGCTCGTGCCTCGCTAAGTTGTATATCAATCTTTTATGAAAATCTGAATCTCCGAATAATAATCGAACTCAGGTTTTAAATCACTTGTTTCAGCACAGCGAAAGCGGTTTGCCACAGGAATACGCAAAAATCGAAGAAACCTTCTCGGAAGAAGTTCTCGAAATTATGACCATGTGGATAATGGAACAAATTAAAGAATAGGCTCCTTTAACTAGCCCAAATCATTCTGTACTTCCGTGAAAGCTTCATTGTCACTTTGGCGTTTTAACCAGTATATCAGAAGTTTATAACCCAGCGACAATACGATGGATCCGATAAATAATCCGATAATTCCATTCCACAGCAATCCCCCGATAGCACCGAGAAAAATGATAAACATGGGGACGGGCAGCCCCTGCCCCATCAGTATGGGTTTCAAAACATTATCTATGGCACCAGATAATACAAAAAACACCGTCCAAAACACTGCCCATCCCGTCTCCAGATCAGACCAAATGAAAATAAGCAGTGGAATAACCAAAATGATGGTGGGGAGCTGCACCACTGACCAAAAGAGAACCACAACTGCCCAAAGACCTGCGAGCGGGACACCGGCAATGACCATACCCGTGCCCATTACAAACGACTGAATAACTGCAACTGCGAGTATTCCCTTAACGACGTTCTTTATGGTCTCTTCTGAAATTTTGGCGAATTCGGAGCCAAAGCCTCCCGCGGCCTTGCGAAACAACAGAATAGTTATAGACCGCGTTTGCGGGGTTGCAAGTAAAACGCCTGCAATGATTATGGCTATCAGGAATTGAATAATTCCAAAACCTGCATTCGCCGCCGACTTAAATAGAAACTTCGTTACTTCTACTACTTCTTTCTCATAGTCGTCTAAAACTCCTTTCAGATTGGTATTAACATCGCTCCATAAATCGTGGGCAAAATCGCCCACGACCGGCCAATCTTTTACGGTAGACGAAGCTTCAGTAAGATCGATTTCACCCGAGCGAACCTTGTTGGTAATAAAACGAGCTTCGTTAACGGCCGATTTAACCAGGAAAATGGATGGCAGAAGAATGAAAACGATGAGCAAACCGCTTAGCACCGTTGCCGAAATTTTAGGGCTTTTTCGCAGTCTTGCATTTAACCAGAGATAGACGGGTTCCACCGCTATGGCAATTATGATTCCCCAGATCAAAGGGATTAGAAAGGGGCTCAGGATTTTAAAGCACCAGTACATTATCAATCCCAGAAGACCAATCTTTAAGGCAATCTCTACGGTTTCTTTAACCCGGTCTGAACTCATTTTGCATTTTGTTTACAGACGTCTAAATTATAGAATAAACCAAAGATATTGCGTTTCGCCATCAAAAGATCAACCGGAAATTGAAGACCGTTTGAAGCATCTCCAAAAAAAATGGCTTCGTATCCCCAAAAATGGCACAATAGTTTCGTGAGTAGAATGTCCTTCGCAAAAGAGAATGATGGAATTTATGGAACCCAATAATTGATTTAAATTAATGAAAGCCCGAAAAATACTCGTAGTAGACGATGAAGAAGATATAGGAACGTTGATGAAAATGATATTAAAATCGGCGGGGTTTGAAGTGGTGCACGTCTCCTCGATCGATCAGGCGAAAAGCGCTTTGAAACAAGAACCGTTTGACACGATATTTCTCGATTTAAACTTAAATGGTCAATTCGGATTATATTTGCTGCCCTATCTGGAGCCGAAGAACAGCGATGCCCAGGTAGTTGTAATTACCGCTCAAAAAGATCAATCCATCCTTAAAGAAGTAAGGAATAGTGGAATAGAGACTTTAATTGAAAAACCATTTACTAAAAAAGAAATTTTAGCGGCGATTGAATCGTGATTGTATCCACAAAAAGTGTAGATTAAATTCCCCAACTATTAAACCAGCGAATGCAAAAACTACTGATAATTGATGACGAAGTAGAAATTTGTCAACTCCTCGATCGGTTTTTAACACGGAAAGGTTTTGAAGTCGATACCGCATATAACGGTAAGGACGGACTTCAAAAGCACCGCAAGAACTCCTATGATCTCATAATAACAGATTTCAGACTTCCCGATATTTCGGGGCTCGACTTGTTGAAGCAGGCAAAAGAAATACACCCGGGTATTCAGGTTATAATCATTACCGGATATTCAGATATTCGCATGGCCGTGGAAGTAATAAAGTTCGGTGCATACGACTATGTTACCAAACCGTTATACCCCGAAGAATTGCTTCACCTGATAGAAGATGCCGTAAAATCGGAAAAAACCGAGAGGGAAAGATCGCAGGCGCGAGAAGCCAAAAGTGAGAAGCACAGTGCTGAAGATTCAAAGTCGACCAAAGCGCCGAAAGCTCAACCGCGCCGAGGAGATGATTACCTGGTAGGGAAAAGTTCGAAATCGAGAAATATCTATAAAAACCTGGAAATCGTTTCGCCCACAAACATGTCCGTGCTCATTACAGGCGAAACGGGAACGGGTAAGGAATACGTGGCCCGGGAGATACACCGGTTGAGCAAACGATCGAACGAAACTTTTATCGCATTAGACTGCGGCGCCCTGCCAAAGGATATTGCGGGAAGCGAATTTTTCGGACACGAAAAAGGAGCGTTCACCGGAGCATCCACGACCCGAGAAGGTAAATTTAAACTCGCCGATGGTGGGACGCTGTTTTTAGACGAGATCGGAAATTTAACATACGAAATACAGCTCAAACTATTGAGGGTGCTGCAGGAGCGGAAATTCTCTCGCATTGGCGGCTCCAAAGATTTTGAAGTGGATGTTCGCATTATAGCAGCCACCAACGAAAACCTTAAATCGCTTGTAGATGAAGGGCACTTCAGGGAAGATTTATACTACCGCCTTAATGAGTTTCATATTGCCCTGCCGCCACTCCGAAGCCGAAAGGAAGAATTGGATCTTTTTATTTCTAAATTTTTAGACGATGCGAATGCACAACTCGAAAAGGAAATAAAGGGGCTCAGCACAGATGTATACGAGAAATTTGAAATCTATTCGTGGCCGGGAAACCTGCGCGAACTGAGAAACGTGATCAAGCGCTGTGTTTTACTTTCGCAATCAGATGAAGTAGAAATAGACACCCTTCCCGAAGAAATCGTTTACGGCGGCGAAGTGAGTGAAGAAAATAGCAAAGATTCGCTTAGGGGTGCAGCCCACGAAGCCGAACGGGAGCGGATACTGGAAGTACTCGCCGAGACGGGAAACAATAAATCTAAAGCGGCCAGAATACTTAATATCGACCGCAAGACCCTTTATAACAAACTCAAAAATTACAACATTTGAGCATGAAGCGAAAAGTGCTCGTATTGAGTCCGGAGAAAACCGTTTATGAAAAGATAAAAACGGATTTAGCCCAATATAAATCAAACCTTTACACCTGTGTTTGGAGCGATAATACCGAATCTATTCCCGACTCTGACATTTGCCTGATAGACGAAGATCTTATTGGCGAGCGAGCCGCCGATTACCTGGCTCAATTCGCATTTAATCTGTCGCCCCGGCCGATCATCTTTCTCACCGAAGCTATCCGGTCAGAAGAAGATTACAAAGCCATTAAGTCGCTGAGTAGCGATTACCTTTTGAAATCGAATATCGGCCCCAGCAGCCTGCACAACGCCATTATTTACGGCCTTGATTCGGCAAATCTCCGACTGGAAATCGAGAACCAGCAGCGCCGTTACGAATCGCTCTTCCACGGGGCGGTAGATCCGGCATTCTTTCTCACATCCGATTGGAAAGTTGAAACGGTAAACGAAGCCTTTCGAAACCTGTTCGGACTGGCCCACGATGCTGATGTTCGCGACTTTCACTTCCGCGATTTCTTTTACAACAAACCAGATTTTGATGAGTTGCAGCGCAATATGGCCGAGAACAAAAACAGTAAGTTAGATGTGGAGTATCGGTTCAAGAAACCCGATGAGTCTGGTCGCTACCTGGGTCACTTAAAAATTGCCGCGCTGCGCGACACCGTTTTTCACGAAGGGGCACATAAAGAAATCGTTCGCGGGTTTCACGGCACCCTGAGCAATATTTCTTACAGACAGAAACTCATAGATATCAGGCAGCGTGCAGAGCGCGTATCGATGACCTTTAGGCTTGCCCGAACGCTTGCTCATGAAATCAGAAACCCACTTACCAATGTCGGTTTGGCTGTGGAGCAATTACGCGAAGAAATCGGCGAAAACGAGAGCTACGAAATGTATCTCGGAATCATTGAGCGCTGTTCGAAACGCATAAACAAATTGCTCAGCCAACTGCTTCATTCCAGCGAAAGGTCTGATTTTAATCCCAAGGAAGTTAACCTGGAAGATTTGGTAAAAGGCTTAGCCAAAGCCGCAGCAGACCGGGCAAAGCTGAAGGGGATAGCACTTATCACCGAATTTGAAATTGAAAACTGCATGTACAATTGCGATGCGGAACAATTGGAAATGGCAATTTCCAACCTGCTTACCAATGCGCTGGAATCAATTGATCACGATCAGGGTAAAATCAACCTCGGTTTGTACGAAGAAGATGACTACTACTGCATTTATATTGAAGACAACGGAGTAGGCATGGATCAGAGTCAGCAGGAAAAATTATTCGATCCGTTTTACACGAGCAAAAAAGACGGCGTAGGACTGGGACTCACCGCAACGCAAACAATCATTAGCAAGCACGAAGGCCAGATAGAAGTGGAAACAGAGCCCGGAATGGGATCGACGTTTACCATTTCTCTCCCCTTTCAGCAAAAGCGGGAAGAATCTTCTGTAGATTTAGCAAATCAATAAGTTTCCCAAACAAGAGTAGACCGTGAAAATTACCAAGGCATACGAAATGATAAAGAACAAGCTGGATTCCTGGCTTGAAATGGCGATTGCTTTCATGCCCAATTTTCTCGTCGCGGTAATTTTAATTCTTATCTTTTTTGTGGTCGCCAAGCTACTGAAGTCGCTGGTCGATAAAATTGAAGGTCAGTTCAAGGAGAATCACATCGTAATTCTACTCATTGGCAAGATGATTTTCCTGGTGGTGATGGTTGTGGGTATTTTTGCGGCACTAAGTGTTTTACAGCTCGACAAAGCGGTTACTTCACTACTTGCCGGGGCAGGTATCATCGGTTTGGCTTTGGGTTTGGCTTTTCAGGAATCTGCTGCAAATTTTCTTGCTGGCTTAATCATCGCATTCCGAAAACCCGTGCAAATTGGCGATTTGATAGAATCTAATACACATCAGGGTACCATTATCGAATTAAATCTTCGCGCCATCTGGATTCAAATCCCAACGGGTCAGATTGTTATTATTCCAAACAAGGACATTCTATTCAAGCCGATTGTAAACTTCACCAAAACAGGCTACCGGCGCATGGATCTGAAAGTGGGGATATCATACGGAGAAAATCTTCAGAAAGTAAAAGATGTCACCATGCAATCTCTTGAAAAACTGGAAGGCCGTGACCCCAATAAGCTCATCAAATTTTGGTTTGATGGTTTTGGAGACAGCAGCATAGACTTTACCGTTGCCGTCTGGACCAACAGAACCGGGCAACTCTCTTATTTAGATTTGCGCAGCGATGCCGTAATGGCAATCAAAAAAGCATACGACGAGAACGATATTACCATACCTTTTCCCATCCGAACACTCGATTTTGGAATTAAGGGCGGAAAGCAGCTCGATCAGGTGAAATTTGACTCTTCCTACCGCGAAGGTCGAAATCCCTAAGTTCTTTATGTCCACAGGTATGGAGAAGGCTCTACACTTCGAACATCATCTGTCGGCTTAATAAATTGTGGCACAAAGCTTTAATCAGCATTCAAGGTCGGAATAAAACTTGCCCACGTATTATAAACTCCATCCCATGCAAAAAGAACTCAATTTACTCCTGTCTCGAAACTTAGATGGCGAGCGAGGTTACACCAATGCGAGTACACACATAAAGAACGAGAATTTCAAAAACTTTTTGAAGGCTTACGCCGATCAGCGCCGCAAGTACGCCCAGGAAATCAAAGATAGAATGGAAGAGTTGGGAATAGAACCACGAGAAGATTTTTCGACCCTGGGATCAATACACCATGCTATTATGGAGCTAATAACTAAGATAAGTTCCAATGCCGATAAAGCTCTAATGGAAGAATGCGCCCGAGGCGAAAGTATGGCAGTTTCGGATTATAAAAAGGCAATGAAGTCAAACATGTTTGATTCGGATACCTTAAGTATGGTGATGAAACAGCACGATAAAATAATGGCTGCCAAACAAACGCTGAAGAAAATCGGGGAAGTTATTTAACCTAAAGTCGCTTGAGCACCCATTGGGGAGTTACTCCACACGTTTCGGGAATTTATTCTACAACTTAAAATACCCACATCCTTTGCATCATTCAACTCATTTTTTATCAAACTGATTTTCAATATATTATTAATATTTTTGCATTACCAAACTTCTGGTTGGAAGTTTGCTCACCTTAAACTAAACTTGAAACCAAGACAAATGAAAAAATCAGCATTAATTTTATTATCCGCAGCAGTATTTACTTTCGCAAGTTGCGATAATACCGACAAGAAAAAAGAAAGAGACGAAGCGATGGATAAGTTAGAAACTTATGTAGACAGTGTTTCTACTGAAATTGATTTTTCCACAGATCAGGATTGGGCTTCTTTAGAAAATAGATACAAAAAGCTCAAGGCCGAAGTTGATGCGAAAACTGAATCTCCAGACAGCGAATTTGAAGAGGAAATGATCGAACTCGAAAAATCGTTCAAAAAGTCTAAGGCAGATGGAGAACAAACGGCTTCCGACATGAAAAGTAAAGCTGAAAAGCAACTCAGCCAACTAAAAAATTGGTTCGAAGATAAAGGTGAATCAATGGAAGAAGGTGCTGAAAATACAGGAAAAGAAATAGACAACTCGTGGAAAAAGAGCATGAACTGGTTGGAAAAAAACTACGACAAGTTGGAAGAAGGAACGAAAGAAGAATACAACGAACTCAAAGAAAAGATCCAGTCGGACCGGAAAGGTTAATCT
>JAIVHP010000244.1 GCA_020201045.1 Flavobacteriales bacterium | reverse complement strand
GTGCAGAAAAATCACTGGATAAAACTACGAAGTGAGTAACCTCACAAACTTCAATCCAAATAGATCGATCCCGAAAAAACCTGGTGGTTTTGGAAATGTCGTTGGTCGGAGAAATACGATCTGTGCATTCTGTGAGCCACAGAAAACAGATCTCATCGAACAAACATTACTTTTCGATGTGCAAAAATCCATATATCATATAGAATAGGCATGGCGGTATTTCGGGGATGGCTCAAAAGCGAAGACAACAAATAATCAAAAATTATTTTTCCAACTACGAAAAAGATTCAGCTCAACTGCTATGCCCTATTTCCGAACAACGAGTTTTTTCGTGCCCCTTCTATTTGCACCATCCACTACTTGCACCATGTAAATTCCATTGGCCAAATCGGACACATCAATTTGTACTTCGCGGCGGTTGGCAGTTATCTGCTTAAGCATCCGGCCACTTAAATCAAAAATCGAAATCGATTTCATTTCTTCGTCGGCCGACTGAAGGGTAAAGAAGCCGGTACTTGGATTGGGGAATAATTTAATCTTATCGGATATATCAAAATCTGAAACACCTGTAACAAGCGTATCGTAACCGGCGGAAGTAAACATCGGCCTGATCATCACGGTTCCTGGGATCACTGAACCAAGCCAGGTTGAGAATTCCCTGTAATATAAATAGTCCTGGTTTCCATTTGTATTGAAATCCAGTCCCACACTAATTCCTTCAAACTGATTGGACTGCCCATAACCCACAAAAAAGCTTCCCGACGGAATTTCCACCGGTTCTTCAAATTGGTAAATAATGTTTTCCTGATAATCACTAATACCATAGACTACGGTATGTTCAGCTTCGGCAATTAGCGCTCCCGGTCCATCACCTGTATCCTCCCATACCCGGATTGTAAAAGTTGAACCTTCGTGGTCGTTAGCAAAGGGCATGGTGTAAATCTTAACCGCCCAGAGCGAGTCGGTTTGGTAGTTGGTGAAATTCATAGCCACTTCCGATCCCGGACTTGGAACGTTATAGCCAGTTTCGGCAGAGCCATCATCGTAGGCGTATTCGGTAAAGAAGTTTTGCTTAAACCGCATGGTGTCGTTACTGGCTGTGGCCAGAAAATCGGAAACCCCGTGGATGATCTCCACATCAAAAATGAGTTCTTCGTCTGCTTCCGATGGGTCATAAACAATTTCATTTGGAGGCGAGAGCACCGAATGCAGGTAATCTAAGCTGCTTTGCGCCAGTATGGCCGGGGAATTGGTGTTGGGAAATGAATTTAGCAGTGCTCCTTCGTGGTAAATGCGAATTTCGTTGTTTTCAAGGGTCCGCGGCCCGTCGTTGAGATTTTTTAGCTCTACTTCTATCGATTCGCGCATAAACTGTGCGGGATTCTGCGCAAAGTGATCGCGCGGCATGGCGGTTAAACCGTCAAGGAGCGTGTACTCCTGTCGCGAGAAGGCCACATCGTTGTTGATGGCGTTGATATTGGTTTCGTTTTCGTCGAGCCAAATGTAGTCCACATTCCAATTGGAATAAACACCTTGGAGCGGTGCTATGTTTCGAAAACGAAACTGAAATCCTTCCTTTAAATATTTGGTTTGAACGATCGGGACGTATTGAAATGTAAATTCTTCAGGGTTCGAATTATCCGATGTGGACCACACCCAAAACCATTGATCTAAATCGGGGGCGTAAAATTCCAGAATCAGGGAGTCCAGGACAGTTGGCGAACTGTATCCCGCACCCCCCTTCGGTTGGTAATAAAAGCTGAGCCCCACCCCGTCATCCGGATCGAAATCGAGGTTAATGGGGCATGATAAAAGTGTATCTGCCGGACCGCGACCTGGCGTCCAATCGTATGGATACCCAAACTCATCTGCACCATCAAAGGAAACTACACCGATGGTAGGTGGATCAACAGGCCACCCATTATTTCTACTCGCTTGCCGGCCTTGCCACAAAACCTGGTACCCCTCTTCATTTTCGGGAAAACGGTCTACCGAAAAATCGTCTATAAATGGAAGCGTCAGCAATTCTCCCGTTTTCATTTGCGGCGCCGTTGCGGTTCGAGCTTTATGGTTCTTAATGTTTGTGTGAATGGTTGCGGGCACAATCCTTTCCTGTGCAAATGCAGTATACGCAAAAATGCAGGCCAGGGCAGCACTAAAAGTTTTCATCAGGTGGTTCATTGTTAGATTTCTTAAAAGCATTAGAAGCGGTTGAATCTGTCGTCAGGAATAATTCGATATAAGCTCCCAGCTTAACTTCGGATTTTCGATTTGGAATTTGGTTGACCACAAAAGCCCCGAGGGTATCTTCTTCGGTTTCGCAGCCCGAGCAGGCAATAACCTGCCCCACATTCAGCGACTGCGCCATAATTACTTCGCTCGCAGAGCGGTAAGTAAGGCCCAGTAAATCGGGTACAGATGTGGTTATATTCGACTCCCGCCCAAGGATCAGCGTCACTTTTTCACCCTTTCTGATTTTGTCACCGGGCATTACCTTCTTTCCGTCGTGCTTTAAATCAATTACGCAATCTGTGCACGATTCGTCGGCTTCGTACTCCAAGTCGGCGATTACAAACCCCGAAATTTCCAAAATAGGAATGGCAATACGTAGGGATTTACCCACCAAATCGGGTATTTCAACCAATTCGGGCAAAGAGCTGTTTACCGTTACAAAGATGGTTCGTCCGCGTTTTACCGCCTCGCCACCTTTGGGATTTTGAGTAATAATAGCGCCACGGGCAAATTCATCGGTGTAGACGCTATCGGTAATTTCGTAATACAGGTCGTTGTTTTCCAATGTGGTTTCTACTTCTTCTACGGTATAACCCAGCAAATCTGGAACTTGCAACGTTTCTCCGTGCTGGGTATAGCTCTCCAGCCAAAACATAACTAACCAAACAGTAAGGGCCACAAAGATGGCAATGAGCAACGTGTGCATCCAAAACCGCCAACTCGTAATAACCCGAAATAAAGCTCTCATAATCCCCTTTTAAGGTTAGCAAATATAGCACTACCTGCGTAACGGAATCGTTTGTATTAACGGCAATAATTCATATCTATTTCGTAGGGGTTTGACC
>JAIVHP010000306.1 GCA_020201045.1 Flavobacteriales bacterium | reverse complement strand
AGCGATTTAGAATTCGGGTAATCTCCTTCTGATTGTGCAGTTTGTGGCTGCCTGTTTTTTTTCCGGTGTAGGGGTTGATGCTCTTGATTTTCAAAACGGTTCTGTTTTAAAATTTTTGTTTTGGATTGAATAACCAATTTAAGTTTTCCTTCGCAATAGCTTAGGTATTTTCTTCTTTCGGAAATTCAGTTTTGCCCCAATTCTCATTAGGGGCTGAACAAGGTGTTCTTCGTTTCAACGCTTTCAACCACGTGGCCTGATGGTCAGTTGAAGTGATGGATTTGCGGTGGGCATTTACCGTAAACTGTTAAGATTAAAAAATAGCGGGATCTCTCCCGCTATCTAGGTTATAAAAGCGGTTGTGCTTAAGATGCGTGGGTAATTTCTGTACCGAGCACTTTCAAAAATTCACCAACCCAATTGGGGTGTCCCGGCCAGGCGGGTGAGGTTACCCAGTTGCCATCTACCACTGCATCGGTAGGGGGAACTTCCATGTAATTTCCACCGGCAATGGTCACTTCCGGACCACAGGCGGGATATGCAGTCATTTTTTTGCCTTTAACCACATCGGCGGCAGTAAGCACCTGCACACCGTGGCAAATTGCCGCTACAGGTTTACCCGATTCGGCAAAGTGTTTTGTAATGGAGATTACCTTTTCGTTTAGTCGGATATATTCGGCTCCGCGTCCGCCGGCAATCATCAGGGCATCGTAGTCTTTCGCATCGATGTCGGCAAAGGTGGCGTTTAGCGTAAATAAGTGTCCGGGCTTTTCAGAATAGGTTTGGTAGCCGTCAAAATCGTGAATCGCTGTGGCGATTTGCTCGCCCTTTTTCTTATCCGGACAAACGGCGTGAATTTCGTGGCCCACCATCTGCATCATTTGAAATGGCACCATGATTTCATAATCTTCGCCGAATTCTCCGACGAGAAATAGAATTTTTTTTGGATTTTTCATTGCTTTAGGTTTTTCCTCCCAATTTAAGCATTATCATCTAAACAGTGATTGCCAGGGGAATCCATCTCGGCCGTATTTGCAATGATTAACGTTCCTAAGTTTACACCGAAACTATCCAAACTCACAAGCTATTATCGCTTTGCCCATTGAATCAAAACGGATCGTCCATAAATTTCGCATCCGTTTTCTCGCTTTGGGTTTTAAATCCGCCGAAACGGTAAGAGAATGAAACCGTAGCGATTCGCGTTTCGCGGTTGAATTCGCGCTGTTGGGAAAAGTTTCTTCCCGAAGTCTCAATATTGAATATCCGGGTATTCAGAATATCCGATACATTAAAACTTATCGTGGCCTTGTCGTTCAGTATATTTCTTCGGATGCCAATATTGATGCCGTAGATTGGGTCGATTTCGCCCTGTGGTAAAACAATGGGTCCGCGGTAATCGGCTTGCACCTGGAAGGTAGCGATATCTTTAACGTACCAACTGGTGAGCCAGCTCAATGTCCAGGTGAAATTTGAATTGTTGAATCCGTCTTCAATATTCTCGCCAATTACTTCGGAGTAGAAAAAGTTTCCGCTTAGGGTGGTATTGAAGTTTGCCCCCAGGCTGAACTGGTTAATTATTTCCAGTCCGGTGTCGTAGCGGTTCGCCACATTGTCCCAGAGTTGTACCGCCCTGTTTTCGCCGAGAAGCTGGTATATCCGCGTCATGGCATTCGAAGTTCGGCGGTGGTATAGCGTGGAATTTAACTGATAGTTCTCCCAGTTTTTTACGTATCCCAACTCGTAGCTGTCGGTGTATTCGGGTTGCAGGTTTGGATTTCCGAAACGCGTGTTTAGCAGATCTTGCGCGTTGTAGAAGGGGTGGAGTTGACCTACCGAAGGCCTGTTTATTCGCCGGCTGTAGTTTACCTGAAGTTCCTGATTGGAACCCATGTCGTAAGCGAGATAAAGGCTGGGAAATAGATTGGTGTAGGCGTTTGGATAGGTGGTTTCGCTGTTGTAATCGTACCCCTCTGTTTCTGTATGCTCCAATCGCAAGCCGGCCTGATAGGAAAGTTTTGAAAGCTCCCCGCGATAAATCGCATAGCTGGCATATACGTACTCGTCAAAGAGAAATCGGTTTGCAATGGTATCGTTTTCTTCATATACACCGGTGCTTAAATTTTGCTGATCAAACGTTTGACCGCGGTCGTGCAAATTCACCGTTGTTTTCAGTCCGGCTTCTATTTTTGAATTATTGCCTACGGGCTTTTCCCAATCTACCTGTCCGATGAACAAATCGCCGTCTTGTGGTCGGCCGTGCTCCTGCATGTTCCGGGCCCAGCTAAAACTCGTGTAAAGTTGCTGCCCCAGCGTGTCTATATCCCAGTTTAGGGTGGCCCCGGTCTCGATGTTTGTAGAGAATTGGTCTTCGGTTAAGGTCCGGTTAAAAAGGCTGTCGAGCTCGCGGTTGGCATTTTGGTGGCGCTGGTTGTATATCCGAATTCTATCGCGGCTATTGTAATTGTACTGGGTGTAAATACCCGCCACGAGTCCTTCTTTGATGGTGTAGTCCAGACCGGTGCGCAGAAGGTGTGCCTGCCGGTCGTTGTCGGTGTCGAAGTCCTGATCTAAAAAGCGCGATACCGATGGATCATCAGATATGCGCAGGCTCTTGCTCTCTTCGTATAAGTTTCGAAACTGGTAGTTGTAATTGGCAAAGAAATTCCATTTTTCCGTGCGGTAGTTCAGGTTAACGCCAGCCTGATACTTATTTCGGGTACCAACCGACGCGTTTGCCTGTCCGTTAAAACCCACGCGCTTTTCGTTTTTCAGGATCACATTAATTATTCCACCAACACCTGCTGCGTCGTAGCGCGATGAAGGATTCGTGATGAGTTCGATTGATTTAATGCTGTTTGCCGGAAATTGGGCGAGTATAGATTCGGTGTCGGCGCTGCTTAGGTTGGTAGGCCGTCCGTTTACGTAAATCAAAACATTTCCGCTTCCGCGCATGGAAATCCCACCTTCTTCGTCAATCTGCACCGAAGGCAGAGTGTTTAAGACTTCTATGGCTGTAGCACCTTCAGACAATACGCTGTTTTCAACGTCGTAGGTGCGCTTGTCAATATCGCTTTCAAACATCGATGTTACCCCCGACACGGTTACTTCATCGAGGTTTTCAACCGCCGGTTCAAGCTGAATCTTTTGGAGGTTTACCATAGCATCATCCACCACTACAGTTTGACGAAGGGGCGCGTATCCGAGAAAGGTTGCGCGCAGAATATATGTCCCTTGGGCAACTTCCATTTTAAAGCTTCCGCTGAGGTCGGTCGTTGCACCTTTCACCATCGAACTGTCTTCGGGATTGAGCAACACCACGTTTGCAAAAGCAATGGGGTCGCGCGTTTCGGCATCCTGCAGCTTACCCCTTACCTCTGCGGTTTGTGCCTGCGCACTGAAGAAGGTGAGAAAGATTAGAATCGAAGAAGCGTATAATTTCATAGCCATTTCAGAGCTGCAAATCTACAATTTACTAAAGTCTGAATATCGGGTGGAATGGCTGTTTAGGGCAGCTTGCGGGGATTGCTTGTTAAAGTTCTCTAAAGTGAAGTGTATACAATGTTGCTTAGAAACATTCTATACAAGTTTGGTCGTGAATATTTTTGATCTAAAATCACCAATCGATGAAAAGTAAAAGGTAAATTCCCACTCACCTAAAACTGAATTTACAAACGATTTAACTGTCCTCAAAAAATGACTGAAAAACCCCTCGTTCTCGATTTAAATGAAGTAGACCTTTCCATGATTGATTTGGTCGGCGGAAAGAATGCCTCGCTCGGCGAAATGATTCGAAATTTAACCCAACGCGATATACGTGTGCCGAATGGATTTGTGGTAACCGTTCACGCATTTCAGGCCTACCTCGACTTTAATAACCTGAACGAAAAAATTGATGCCCAAATTGAAGACCTGGACGTCTCCGATATCATAGCCCTTCGAAAACGCGGTTCTGCCATTCGGCGGATGGTGGCCGATGGAAAATTTCCCGAAGAGCTGGAAGCCGAAATCGTGGAGCGCTACCTCGCTCTTTCTGCTACTTATGGCAATGAAGCCACCGATGTGGCGGTTCGCTCATCGGCTACTGCCGAAGACCTGCCCGACGCTTCCTTTGCCGGTCAGCAGGAAACTTTCCTAAACGTTCGCGGGTCGCAGTCGCTCATTAATTCGGTGAAAAGTTGTTTTGCCTCGCTGTACAACGACCGGGCGATTTCTTACCGCGCCGAGCGGGGTTTTGAACACCAAAAAGTGAAGCTCTCCGTAGGGGTGCAGAAAATGGTGCGATCAGATATTGGCGCATCCGGCGTGGCTTTTTCCATCGATACCGAAAGCGGTTTTAAGGATGCAGTCATCATCAACGGCGCCTACGGTTTGGGCGAACTCATTGTGCAGGGCGAAATTTCCCCCGACGAATTTATCGTCTACAAACCAAAACTCGCCGATCCAAACCTCGTGCCGATTATCGAAAAGAAAATGGGCAAGAAGCATCACAAGATGGTTTATGGAACTACCCTTACCGATTTGGTGAAGCGGGTGCCGGTTTCTACCGAATTGGCCGGGAAGTTTTGTCTGGAAGAAGACCAGATTGTTCAACTCGCCCGGTGGGTTGTGGAAATTGAAAACTACTACACCGAAAAACGCGGCGAGTGGACCCCGATGGACGTCGAGTGGGCCCTCGATGGCCTCACCAAGCAAATTTTTGTCGTTCAGGCGCGCCCCGAAACCATTCACAGTCAGCGCGGCGATGGGAAGCTGTTGGAATATCGATTTCGCGAAATCCCTCCGGTCGATAAGCTCATCATTGAAGGCATTGCCGTTGGCGATAAAATTGGTTCCGGTAAGGTGCACCGGCTCTTTACCCTCGACGGCAGAGACGGGAGCGACGATGAAGCGCGCTTCCAGGCCGGAGAAGTGCTGGTTACCGAAATGACCGATCCCGACTGGGAGCCGCTTATGAAAAAGGCTTCGGCTATTGTTACCGATAAAGGTGGGAGAACCTGCCACGCGGCAATCGTGGCGCGAGAGATGGGGATTCCGGCCATTGTGGGCGCCGGAAACGCATCGGAGATTTTGGAGAATGGCCGCGAAATTACGGTCTCTTGCTCAGAAGGCGAAGTGGGAAATGTGTATGAAGGGGTCATTGAATTCGAAGCGGTAGAAACGGAACTCAGCGCATTGCCGAAAACGTCTATTCCCATTATGATGAATGTGGCTTCGCCCGATTTGGCTTTTAAGTTTTCGCGGATTCCAAACGAAGGAGTGGGGCTGGCACGCGAAGAGTTTATCATCAACAACTACATCAAGGTGCACCCGATGGCCCTGCTCAAGCACAAAGAATTGGGCGATGAGAAACTATCGGCTAAGATTGCGGAAATTACAAGGGGCTTTGAATCGGAAAGAGACTTTTTTATCAAGAAGCTCTCCTATGGAATTGGTCGCATTGCCGCGGCTTTCTACCCGAAAAATGTGATTGTCCGCTTCTCAGATTTCAAGTCGAACGAATACATGAACCTGCTTGGCGGCAGCCATTTTGAGCCCAAAGAAGAAAATCCGATGATTGGCTGGCGCGGAGCATCGCGCTATTATTCCGATAACTACAAGGAAGCTTTTGGCATGGAGTGCAAGGCCATTGCAAAAGTTCGCGATGAAGCCGGACTCGATAACGTCATTGTGATGATTCCGTTTTGCCGAACTCCCGAAGAAATGCAGCGCGTGCTGGAGACCATGGCCGAATTTGGTTTGGTGCGGGGAGAGAACGGACTCAAAGTATTTTTGATGGCCGAGCTTCCGTCCAATATTTTACTCGCCGATGAATTTGCCGAACACATCGATGGATTCTCCATCGGCTCCAACGACCTCACACAACTCACGCTGGGGCTCGACAGAGATTCCAGCCTGGTGGCACATCTTTACGACGAGCGCAACCGGGCAGTGAAGGCCATGATTAGTATGCTTATCAAAACCGCTAAAACCAAAGGGGTAAAAGTGGGGATTTGCGGACAGGGCCCATCCGATTTTCCAGATTTTGCCGAATTCCTGGTCGAAGAGGGAATCGACACCATTTCGGTTACCCCCGATTCGATTTTAAAAACCTTAAAAGCCGTTCATCAATTGGAAGAAAAACGGAAGTAGCTCTGGCTTCCGCCGAAAGGCAAGGAAATAGGCCCATGCAACGAACAATTTTAAGTTCTCCTGCGGATTAAAAAGAAAACGACGGTGAGTGCAGCTATAAAAACACCTCCCCCGATGAGCGCAATTCGATCGAGACCTGTAAGCAGCCATGCTCCGGCGGCAATGGCTGCTACAGGGATGATTTTGCCACCGGGAATAACGTAGGTTTCTTTGGTAGTGGGGGTGGTTTTGCGCAGGCGAAAAACGGCAAAGGCAACGCCGATGTAAATTACGAGCATAAATGCTCCCGAAAGGGAAGCAAGAAGTTTAAAGCCGCCTACACTGGCCAGGATTATTACGGTTGTGGTGTAAAAAATAATGGCGACATATGGCGTTCCGTATCGGGGGTGGATTTTTGCCAAAGCCTTTACCGGTATAGCTCTATCGCGGGCTGCACCGTAAACTACACGTGGAATATTTAAGATTTCTCCGCTTAAATTCCCGAACATTGAAAATGCCGCCCCGAGCGTAACGATGGTAAAGCCCACCGGACCGAGTAATCTTTCGCCCACTTTCGCCAGTGGTGAATCTTGGCTATTTGCCAGTTCATCGCCCAAAACTCCCTGAGAAACCACTTGAATGAGCCCGTAGAGTACCAAAACTCCGATAATGCTCACGAAAATGGATTTGGGGATGGTTTTGCGGGGGTTAATGACTTCACCGCTCACTGCCAGGCCAGACTCGCCGCCCTGAAAAGCCCAAAAAAGGATGAGCGAAATGGCGCCGATATCGGTTAAAGGGGGAAGCGCTTCCCATTGTAAATTGGAGACGTTAACTTCCGTCCATCCCAGCGCGACAATTAAGAGAAGCGGCACGAGTTTGGCAACGGTGGTAAACTTCACCAACCCGATGCCCTGCCTTACGCCCAGCACGTTGATAGCCGCCAGGCCGCTGAAAACCACCCCAAAGAAAACAAGGCGAACCCAGGTAAGGTCGAAAATGGGAAAAACGCTGCTGAGCACTCCGGCCAGTGCATTGGCCACAGCCGCATCTGAAGTGATGGACGAGCAGAAGAAAAAAATGGCCGTTAGGTACCCGGCGTAATTTCCAAATGCCGTTTCCAGGTAAGTGTATGCACCCCCCGTATTGGTTACGCGTGTTCCCGCTTCGGCAAAGCAAAACATGATGAGCAGTATGAGAAATCCGCAGAATAAATAAGCAACGATTGCCGCTGAACCGAGACCCGCCGCCACAATTGCCGGAAGTACAAAGATTCCCGCACCAACAATGATGTTAACCAGGTTTGAGCTCAGTCCCCAGAAACCAATTTCGCGCTTTAAACCCCGATCTTTTTTGATTTTCAAGGTGTTTTTCAATAATGAAGTTTCTTGGATGAAGTGTACAATGTAAGTGAAAAAACGTTTTAACCTATCATATAACTAAATCGCTAACTTACGGATGTTGAGACAAGAGCAATTTTCGAAAATCCGAACTCGATTCGTGGTAAGCGAAGCAATCCCGAACTTGTTTCGGGACTCTCCGTCCCATTCGTCCTTCGCCTGAGGAAAAACGACAGCGCTATTTTTTTAAATGATTTACGCAGCTCGCAAAGCCCCTAGTTTCTTAATTCCTTTTTTTCAACGAGAATCAAAACATAGGCTAAAATTTGATTACGCTGTGGCACGAGTCTCTCTGCGTCCTTTGCGTATCCTTAGCGATCTCCGCGTGAACCCAAGAGCTGTAGCGCATTTCACGCAAAGCTCGCAGAGTATTTCGCAGAGTTCGCAGAGCCCTGCGCCCTTCGGCGGAGTTCCAGCATCCGCCATGCGGCGCAGCTCAAGCGTCAGCGCTATTTTTTGCGTAAAGCTCCCTTAAAATGAATTTCTTTAAATTAATAATCAGTTAAATAGTAGTTATCAAAATAGATAATAGGAGCGCCGCTCATAGGGTAACTGAGTTAGAGTATTATTCGGATGTTCAGATTTTCATAAAAGATTGATATACAAATTAGCGAGGCACGAGCAATCTCCCGACCAACGGGAGCCCGAAGGGTGAGCGGAGCGAATAACTAAGCGTTAGCGTTCATGACCGTAGGGAGTAATTTGTAGGCGGTCTGAATCCTGAAGAATAATCGAACTCAGCGCATCGTTTTTTGTTTTGCTGCCGTGCACACCGACCTGAGATAAAAACAACTATTGCAGAACGATTTAGGTTCTTCTGTTGTTGTGGTAAGCATGATAGCGAATGGAAAAGGTATAACCGATCGTATTTACAAGATATTTTTGTCTGACCAAACCCGGGAGCGAAGCGAGAAAGTCATTATTTCGCTCGCCATCGTTTCATTTTTCCTTCACCTGGTAGTTATCGTTTTATCTGATTACGGGTTTTTAAATATCTCTGAAAAAGAGTCGCTTTTTGCCAACCCCATCGCGGCAATTTACACTCCCTTCTCGTTTATATTGCTTTACGAAGCTTACCTGCTTGTATATTATTTGCCAAAATCCACCACCATTTACATCGGCAAGCAGTACGAGATAATTACCCTCATCGTAATTCGCAGGATTTTTAAGGATTTGTCCAATTTGGAATTCACCGAGAATTGGTTTTCCAATGCCAACGACCTTCAGTTTACATTCGACTTGTTGGCAACTGTGGTGCTTTTTCTATTGATTTTTCTGTTTTATCGGATTAATGATAAGCGCATCCGAGAACGGGGTAAAAAAGATATTTCGGAAGACACCCAGCGGTTTATAAAAAGAAAGCGCATCATCTCACTTTTTCTGGTGCCGCTGTTTTTGGGTTTGGCTATTTATAGCCTCACGCATTGGGTGGTTCAAAGTTTTTCCCTTTCGGGGATGGTAGGGGGTATAAGAGATGTGAATAAGGTTTTCTTCGACGACTTTTTCGGTGTTCTCATCCTTACCGATGTGCTTTTACTGCTTATCTCCTTTTTTCACGTGCACAAGTTCAGCGCAGTAATCCGGAATTCGGGCTTCGTAATTTCCACCATACTCATTAAGTTGTCTTTTGGAACGGAAGGCCTGCTAACCACTTTGCTTGTGGTGGTAGCTGTTTTATTTGGTGTTGTTATTCTTTGGTCGCAAAGTCAGTACGAAAAAATTCAGGAGTCGAGCTGACAACCTATCATATAATTTAATCGCTGACTTACTGATGTTGAAACAGGAGCATTTTGAGGATCGCGAGCGATCAGTGAGATACCCGCCAACATTTCTCTCATTGATTTCTCACAGCGTGCTTGCACGCCTCTGCGCACTCGCCTAAACACGCCCTGCTTGTCCATTTTCTCACTTTTCTCAGCGCTGTTTTTTGCTTAGGGCTATCAAATAACAAAATCAATTTATTTCTGATGGTCAATTAAATATCAGTTATCAAAATAGATAATAGGAGCCGCGCTCATAGAGGAACTGAATTCGATTCTTATTCGGTGATTCAGATTTTCATAAAATTTGACAACAACTGGTTCCAACCCAATTGTGAGGACGATAAATGGGCCCGAGATCTTTTGTGCCTTCTCAATTGGTGCTAAAATGCCGCCTAATCTCTTCAATCACTTTCATGGCATGCGCGTCTAAAACTCCTTCGTTCGAGTTGTTTTCAATTACCAGGCTGCACTTTTCGCGAATGGGCAGAATATGCTCCCTGTAAGACGATTTGATGTGGTGCTTAAACTTATATAAAACATCGTCTTCGCCATAGCCGCGCAACTCGCGGTCGCGAATGATGCGCCGGCGGATTTTTGTATCGAACTCCGCATCCATGAATACGGTCAAGTCTTGCTTTTCAAAGACATCTTCCTGATAAATGCTGAAAATCCCCTCGAAAATAATGACTGGATTGGGTTTGAATATCACCTGGTGCTTTCCGTCTTCAATGGGCTTATTGTAGTTGTAGCGCCGCTGTATCACTTCCTTTCCGCTTGTTATTTTTTCAAAATCTGACCGGTACTTTTCCAGATCCAGGGAGTATGGGGTGTCAAAATTGGCCTGGCCATTCTCGTCTCGCGGCTGCTTTGTTTCATCAAAAAAGTAGTTGTCTTGATCAAAGATCGTAGCTTCAATCGACAGATGAGTTCGTATTTGAGCCTGCAGCAACTGTGAGAAATACGACTTCCCCGAACCAGTTCCACC
>JAIVHP010000243.1 GCA_020201045.1 Flavobacteriales bacterium | reverse complement strand
GCAGTACTGTTCTGCCCATGCAGGGCACACACATTGTATAAGAATGCATAGCTTCCTACCGTCAGCTACGACATCTTATACTCGCCGTTGGGGGCAATTAAACAAAAGAACAGAATCTAAGTCAAATAAAAAGTTTAGTAAGGTTAGTAAGAAATGACAAAAAATATATTCGCTATCATATTGTTGACAATAGCAGGAATTTCGGCAAATGCTCAACAGAATGTGCAAGATAGTCTTGAACATCAAAGTCTACAAAGACAATATATTGTTCATCTTCCACCAAGCTATAACAGTAATATAACCACCCCTGTGGTTCTTGTTCTTCACGGTGGAAGCGGGAATTACCAATCCGTTCAGGGTTTTACCCAAATGAATTTTGTTTCTAACCAGAATAGTTTTTTAGCCGTTTACCCACAAGGAATAGGTAATGCACCTCCCGGTTATTCTTGGGCGGATGGACGAAATACAACAGCTGATCAGGCAGGTATTGATGATGTGGGTTTTATTGCTAAACTCATTGATAGCCTTGAAGTCGATTATAATATAGATACGAATAAAATATACGTCTGTGGATTTTCTAATGGTGGCTTTATGACCCAGCGACTTGCATGTGAAGTTCCCGAACTCTTTGCAGCAATTGGTGGATTGGGTTGTTCTATTGATACCAACCTGATTCAATCTTGCAATCCGTCAAAAGCAATTCCCATGGCCTATTTTTCAGGAACTTCCGATCCTGAAGTACCTTATAACGGTGGCACTATGAGCAATCCTGCTGTTACTCCCATCGCACCTGTCGATACAGCCGTGCAATTTTGGGTTGAAAATAATAATTGTCAAACAGCTGAACCAGTTGTGAATATACCGGACACAGTGCAATCGGATAGTTCAACAGTTGAGCTTTATAAATACACAAATTGCGACTGTAATGCAGATTTTTATTTCTACAAAATTATTAATGGAGGACACACGTGGCCAGGAGTACCTATTCCTCAGTTTCCGCAATTAGGAAACACTAATGAAGACATTCATGCCAGCTACGAATTATGGGACTTTTTTAACCAATTTTCCTTGTGTAACAATGTAACAGGAGTTATTGAACCGACCAATCTTGACAATTTGGTTATTTATCCTAACCCTACTAACTCCAATATCTATATCCAATCAAAAGAAAAAGTTGAAAGCCTTAATCTTTATGACCTAATGGGGCATAAAAGATATATAGAGTATAATAATCATGAGCATCTTAATTTGAGCGGTTTCTCAAGAGCCACAACCCTCTATTCCCTCTCCAGCTTTTCTTTAATTTTCATCAGGTTGCGGTGCTTCTCTTCGCTCACTTCCGGATATTTAAGGTCTAAACTTTGAATTTTCTCCGTAATAATCATGGAAACAAGCGCGCGCATCTTCCACTTGTCGTCGGCGGGAATAACGAACCACGGCGCCCACGGAGTGGAAGTTGCCCGGATACAATCTTCAAAGGCTTCCATGTAGCCGTTCCAGTATTTGCGCTCTTCGATATCCGATTCCGAAAACTTCCAGTGTTTCTCTGGATTCTTCAGCCGTTCGAGAAAGCGCTGCTTTTGTTCTTCTTTTGAAACATTTAGAAAGAATTTGAGCACTACCGTTCCGCTTCTGCAGAGGTGTTCTTCCATGGCATTGATGTCTTCATACCGCGCCGACCAAAACGAGTCGCCGCGAAGTCCGTAGGGGATGGGCCTGCTCTCCAATATCTCGGGATGCACCTTTACGATGAGCACTTCTTCGTAGTACGAGCGATTAAAAATTCCGATGCGGCCGCGCTGTGGAACGCGTTGCCAGTATCGCCACAAAAAGTTGTGATCGAGCTCCTCGCTCGATGGGGCCTTGAAACTGTGCACATCTACACCTTGTGGATTAACCCCGGTCATAACGTGTTTTATCGTGCTGTCTTTTCCCGCTGCATCCATGGCCTGGAAGATAATTAGCAGAGACCTTCTGTTGCTGGCCCACAGCAATTCCTGGGCTTGCGTGAGTTGCTTGAGGTTTGATTTGATGTATTTCTTGAGTTCTTTTTTTAAGCCTTTTTCATTCAACTGCCGAATTTCTTCTGTTCCGGCCCACGTGGTAGCATAATCAGATAGAACGAAATTCTCTTCCGGATCAATGCGGAAGTGATCCATCAGCTTTTCATTTTGGGTATCGCCGTTTACCATGAGCTTGTTTTTTTTTTATTTGATTAATCCTTGAAGGCGTTGTCGAAACCTTATCATTTCGAAAGATTTGTGCATCTTAGAAGAATGAAACCACAACTTACGAATTTTTCAATTGGAATTTTACTTTCGGCGACTCTTCTATCTTACGGATGCAGCGAAGATGACGAATCTAATCCCGAAGGGATTAACCTCACCGGCACAGTAAACCTCTACACGGAAAATGGAATGGCTGTGAGTGACTCGGGAATGACGGTAACGATAAATTCCACTTCTACCCAGGCTATAACTGATTCAGATGGCAATTTCACTTTTTCAAATCTCGAGTTTGGCAATTACCTGATGGTATTCAGCAAAGATGGATTTGGCGAACACAAGCGGAGTATAAATCACCCCCAGTCAGATACGCCTAACTTTCTAAATGAATTTATAAACCTCGGTCAAATTTCCACGGCAGAGATGAGCAGTTTGGATGTGAGTCTGAATGTTGACTTTTTAACGATATCCGCCGTGTCAAACCCGCAGGCGACGGTAAGTACCCCGCGGTATTTTCACATTTTCTTTCACAATCAACCCGATGTTTCGCATACGGAATTTACAACTTTCGAAACCCGCGAGTTTTCAATCTCCCCGAGTAACTACAACAAATCCGTGAACTTTTTCTACGATTCGGGCTTTGAATCGGGCGATGAAGTTTTTATAGCTGTTTACACCACTTCTAAATACGATAATTCCTATTTCGACTCCGGTGCGGGCATGACGGTTTTTCCCAATATTAATACCGAAACGGTTGAGCCTGTTTCATTCGTTTTGCCTTAGTTTACTGAGGCGAAAGCGCTATTCCGGTGATTTGATTTTTCGATTCATTCTGAATGGTGGGTAGGGGAGTTCTAACCTGTTTGATGGGGCACACGGCAAAGCACCCGAAACAAATGGCGTGCAGTCC
>JAIVHP010000058.1 GCA_020201045.1 Flavobacteriales bacterium | reverse complement strand
CAGTACGGGTCGTCCCCATTTAGTTTCCACTCGCCTGTTTTATCGATGTAAAACCGAACGGTTTTTTCCACCACTTCGTCGTACCCGCCATACTTAGCCAGCATCGTTTCCACTTCTTTCAGATACGCATCGCTGTTTATTTTGCGATTTCTCAAAAGGTCCCACTGCTTGTTGATTCGTTTGAGCTCTTCTTTGTAAAAGGGATTTTTTTCCTTATAAGCCATCAAAAAAAGGGATAGGGCTTTGGCCTGAGGCGATGGTTTATGTGTGTTTTTCTTCATAAGGTGCTTCGCGTATCTAAAGACGGGGTGAAAGGTAAGAGAATTCAGGTAATCAGTTGGCGGTGATTTTGGCGACATTGCTGCTATGCGAAGTCTTTTCATCCCTGCGCGAAGAAAGGGACTACCCTAGCTGGAGACTGTTTTTAAGCAGCGAAAGCGGCCGCGAAACCTGTCGCAACATCAGCGGTTTCCGGGATATTTGGGCGAACCGGACTTGAGTTGATAACGGGCGTTTTTCATTTTTCAAAGGCTGGATTATTGGTCAGCAGTCGCTGGCTGTGATGCACCGTCAATATGGTTACAATATCGTTTAAGTCTATTTGGTAAATGATTCGGTAGTTCCCCATCACCAATTCTCTCGTCGACTGATCATTTAGTTCAGGTACAATTCTTCCGGTTAATGGCTGTTTCTCCAGCGTCTTTGCCCTCTCGAAAAATCTTTCTGTTTGGATTTGGGCGAAAGTTAGGCTGTCTTTGGATATGTACTCGGCAATATTATCAATATCATCTATTGCCTGGTCAGTCCATTTTACTTCAGCCATTTCTGCAATTTATCCTTGGCTTGATCAGTTGTATTTATCTGTCCGGATTCGGACTGCTCAAGACCCAATTCAATTTTATGCAGCAAGACAATTCTGTCAAATAATTCGTCAATGGAAAAGGTATCTGGGAGATCCTTGAGTGTTTGTAGTATTTTTTCCTTGCTCAACATAGGGAAATTTTTTTCTAAGTTACAAAATCCATGCGATGTGTTTAGTTTGTTAGAATCAACTTCAAAGGTATGATCACGAAAATTTCTGTCCGAGCCTTAAGAGCTTATTTCTTTGGATAAGGTAAATAATCGGCGCAATAGTCGGCATAATCAGCATGGACATGACCCAAAAGGTCTTGTTGTAAATTTTGTTTTTAGTCATATCGCTTAAAACGATGATCCAGGTAGAAAAGAAAAGTACAAGTCCAAACGACAGAATGAATTGCGAAAATTCCCAATGTTGAATTTTGGCAATGGCTCCAAATGCAATCAGCAAGAGATTTCCAACTACTAAAAACCACACCGTTTTAATTCCAATTTTAAAGTCTTGATTTTTCGTACTACTCATTTCGAAATGATTTGTTTTTAGGTCGTTTTCGTTTGTTTGATGCCGCACAAGGTTTTGGTTGAACCCCGTGCTAGTTAGAGTTTGTCAATACTCTCAAGTGGCTGAATTAGAGAGGTCATTAGCAAGCCTGCCTGCCCGCGGATGCGGGTTTACAAAAGAAGTGCAACCCCGATAATGGACTCTATAGACAGACACTAGTTCGCTCTCCTATGCGATGATGCAGTCTTGGGATGCACTGGTGTTGTAAAGATAAAGAAATATTTACTGTCCACCAGCACCTTCATACATAGCAGCCATAAAACTGCTACCGCAATCGACTTGCGAATATTGGTTGTTGGCGCAACATACTTTTTTATGGGGTTACCCATTTAAATCGCGAAGAAGATTTTGATAGGTTGTTGCGGATGAGAATTTAATGAGAGAAATTCTTATGTTGGCTCTCACTGATGGTTAGCGATCCTTAATGTTTCTCTATTATTCTCAACATTAAGGTATTAAGGTTCAATAAGCCCATAGCTCAGAGTGGGTTTACGTCAAGCTTTTAACAGGCTGCTTCCTTAATGCCCCTTAATGTCTTAATGTTTCTGTTTATTTTTCTCAACATTAAGGTATTAAGGTTCATTAAGCCCTTAGCAAGGAGTGGGTTTTCGGCAGTTCCTTAACTGGCCGCTTTCTTGAAAATCCCTTTTTTAACACTTGCGATCTAAATGAGTAACCCTACTTTTTTATTTCGTTTCAATTTGCTGTTTTACAAAGTCGATATAGGCGTTTTTTTTGAACTCGAACCAATTTTGGCGGTGGTTCGACGAATCGATGAGAATTTTAAAGTTCTGAAAGGGTTTTCGCCTTGTAAGCCGCTCTAAAATTTTGTAGCGGAAATTGAGATCGTTTATCGCGTAAGCGAAATTCTCCATCACTTGAAAACCCTCGTTCGAATTCATTTTTTCAAATCTGTCGTAATTCTCCCAATCATTTTCAATTTTGGCCATAATGTCTTCCCAGGGCTCAGGGTCGAAATAAATGTCGTTGGGGTCGGGATGAGATTCTATTTCGCCAGTCGGTCTATGGTAAAAGCAGATGAATCCGCAATCCAGAAGTTCGGCAATTTCTGCGATGTCTTTATCGGTCAACTTCATTTGGTTTTTTAGCTTTTGTACAACAGTGGTCCTGGCAAGGCTCTGTGCGGGAATAATTTGCATCTAAGTTTTGATTAAGTGCTTTGCTTGCCGATATCCATTTGCTTCGGTTTTAACACTTAAACCCGCACGGAATATTGCCGTTCACCTGCTGTCTTTTATTCCGATCAAATATAAATAATCCCCGGAATCATTGTCGTAAGCGTCGATAATTGACTGGATTTTTCCATTGTCTATATCGTTTCGCAGTTTGACTAACCCCTGTTCAACTTCTGTTTTATTCGCCAGCGACGAAAAGGACGAAATTCCGTTCCTGATTTGCCTGTCGAAATACAATTCGGGGTTCTGTTTCCCGCAGTATAGAAACTTGTCTGTGAGGTCGGGTTGAATAAAGTATTTTTCCGTTTTAGAAATACGAAATCCGCTATCGGCCATTGCCTTTTCCACACTTTCCAAATCCGGCATTTGCACAATGGAGTCTTCCAGCATTTTCGGGAAATAGTGATTTAACCAATAACCCTTCATTTGTTTCGGGGTGGATGTAAAAAGAACAAGTCTTCCCTGGGGTTTTAATACCCGGTTTAGTTCACCAAACCCTTTTTGTAGATCTGTCCAGTGGTGAATCGTGAGCGAGCCAATTATTCCGTCTACAAAATGATCGGGCATTTCGATGTTTTCTGCCCTTCCAGTTCTCCAGTCGATATTTTTATTTCTCAGTCGGGCTTGTTCCAACATTTTCTCAGAAGGGTCAATCCCGATGAGTTGAAGTCCCTTTTTATGGAGCGCATGGGTGTAGTTTCCCGTTCCGCAGCCAATATCGAGGTAGAGCCCATCTTTTTTCGGATTTAAGTGCTCAATGAGCTTACGGGTCAAATATGGATCAGCTCTTCGAGTTGAATTGTAGTCAGTGCCAATCTTATCGTATTTTTCGGACATTTTGATTTATGTGGTTGCGGGCAAAGGCCCGGCAGACTTTAAAACCGATTTTGAGAAACCTGTGATGCAATTTTAATGAAGGTAATTATCTTTATTTGAATGGGGGTTTGGATGATTTATCGGTAACGTTCCGTTCCACGACCCTTTAAGCAGTTCATCTCTTATTTTCTAATCTTCGATTAAAACCAATTTGTTGATTTCGTTGGATGGCGCATCACCTATGGGTGTTCGCTACTGTTTTTTATTTCCACTTCAATTTCGCTTACTCCGTCTTCAGGAGGTCCGAACCTTAAATTCGCGATGGCTCCTCTCATAAAGTCCGTTTTTTCTAAAATGGGTTTAACTGTTTTAAAAAGTATTTCGGCATTTGGTCCGTACATGTATAAAAAACCGTCGGAGTTGTCTATCGCTATTTCATGCCAATCGAACTCTCCAACACCTTCTCGATCAATTTTCCTTTTCAGCTCGTTTTCGAGTTGGTATAATGGTTCCAGTTCGTCAATTCCATAAAGAAATCGAACAATCACAGCTTGTTCGGCATCTTGTTTAATGGAGCCGTTTTCGCTGTTGCCAAATAATTTGTCAAAAAGTCCCAAGTTGTTTTTTTAGATAAAGGCCAGTGGAAGTAGGTTCATAAAAACCAATCACCATTTCCAAAATTAGCAGTTTTTTAGCTCGGAATAACACCGGCTTATCGTTTTCCGAAAATTCGCCGTTAGGCATGGTCTTTATGCAGGCTCATGCCCAAAACTCTTGCTGACTTTGCACTCTTGCTGCATACTCTTGCTCCATACTCTTGCTCACTAAGCCTAAACCGCGAAGAATTTTTTTTGTCCGTGCTTTAAAACGTTGCTTCCAAAAAGCGCTTCCTACGGCTTTGCAATCGCTTTCTTTTTTACAACGGCCATGCCCACATGATTGCTGGCACACTGAGTATTATAATGATGATAGTAAGCGGCAGACCCATGATGGTATAGTCGGTAAACTTGTAACCCCCTGGACCCATCACCAGTGTATTTGATTGGTGCCCGATGGGCGTAAGGAACGCACATGAAGCTCCTACGGCAACTGCCATAAGGAAAGGGTCGACAGAGAACTCAAGGCCCTCTGCCACACCAATCGCAATAGGTGCCATAAGTACAACGGTAGCTGCATTGTTTATGACGCCCGATAACAAAAGGGTTACCGTAAGAATTATACCCAGAATTGCCCAGGGTTGGATGCTGTCTCCAAGATTGAGTACGGCATTGGCAATCAATTGCGCCCCGCCTGTAGTTTCCAGCGCTGTACCTACCGGAAGCATAGCTCCCAGCAAGACTATAACAGGCCAATCAATACTCGAATAAAATTCTTTGAGCGGCAATACGCTTGAAAGTACCATTGCAATGGCAGCCATCGTAAAAGCAACCTGAACGGGCAATATATTGGTAACCACCAAAACGATTGCGGCTGAAAAAATGCCCAGTGCCATCGGGATTTTAGTTTTATAGCCCAGCCGTAATTCACGTTCGGCAAGTGGCAAACAGCCTATAGATGTAATGGTATCGTGAAGAATATCTTCCCTTCCCTGCAGTAACAAGACATCTCCCGGTTGAAACCGCACATGATCGAGGCGATTGTGTAATTTTTTATCACGTCTGGCTATGGCAAGAAGGTTTATTCCGAATCGGCGCCTCATGTGAAGGGACGATGCTGTGCGGTTAATCAGCGCGGAGTCGCCTACAACGATCGCTTCCGTGATGGCTATTTTCTCAGACCCTTCTGCATCTTTCCTAAATTTTTTATTTCCCACCAGCTTTGCTCCGCTATCTTCTATAAAAACATTGAGTTCATCAGCTTCTGTTTCAATAATGATGATGTCGTTTAGTTGAAATACTTCATCAAAAGAAGGGGCGTGGATGTGTTTTTTACTGCGAACCAGACCCAGAATCTGAACATCGGCCTTTGTGATGGTTTCCAGCTCTGAAATGCTTATTCCTCTGAGCTTTGAATCTTCCACGACTTCCACTTCAGTGATATAATCTTCAATATCAAAAGGGTCTTTATCGGAATTTTTAGTAGCTCTTTTGGGAATGATTCTCCACCCTACCAACGTAATAAAAGCCAGGCCGGCGATGGTGAGTACGATACCGACTGGCGAAAAATCAAACATCCCAAAGGGCTCTCCGGTTTCAGCAGCCCTGAAAGTTGCAATGATTATATTCGGAGGGGTTCCCACCAAAGTGGTCATACCGCCAAGCAGCGAAGAAAAAGCAATCGGCATCAGGAAAAGTGAAGGAGGGTGGCCATTTTTTCGAGCCATGTGTATGGCAATCGGCATCATAATGGCCAATGCTCCTACGTTGTTCATAAACGCGGAGGCAACAGCTATAAGTACAGAAAGCGCAACTATTTGAAGGGTGATGTTCGTGCCGAGTTTCATGATCCATTTACCCAATAAATCAACAACACCTGAAAACTCCAGAGACTTTCCTATTACCAACACTGCCGCTACCGTTATAACAGCCGGATGGCCAAAACCTTCAAATGCCTTGTCGGGTTCAATAATACCGAAAACGAGCAAAACGCAAAGCGCTATCAAGGCAACAAAATCATGGCGTATGCGGCCCCATGCAAAAAGCACCAACGCGAGTACAAGCACTCCAAAAACTATGTATTGATCCATTTACATTTTCGTTTATTAAAAAATGCTAGATGCAAATATTTACTTTTGAAATTGTTTTGCTTTTAGTTTGTAGGCGTCTGTTTGTGTACATCGTGTTGTTCTCCGCGTTTTATGCTCCCCAAAGTCACACCGTCTAAAACTCCATTGCCGCACCCAAATGTACCAGTTTTTTACTCCCTAAATGCACTTTGGCAGAGCGGAAGTATACACCCCAAATTGTCGTGTGGAATTTATCATTGTGCACGGATGCGTTTATCTCGGTTGAAACAAAATCTCAGAATCTTTTATGGAACGACACGTGGCGAGGTGCTATTTATGTACACAAAAGCTGCTGTGCCAACTGAATTTTCCAGATCTGTTCGTTCTCCGCCTTAAATTCCCGGTGCCATTTTACCCATGCACCGGAGAACAGAATATTTATGAGCGAACATCCCGGATGCTTTCATCTTCGTCGAATACTTTTTTGGCAAAGGGACAGAGCGGCAGAATTTTCAATTCGTTCTTGCGGGCGTATGCTACCGCTTCCATTACCAGTTTTTTTCCGAACCCCTTTCCGCTAAAATTTTCGTCAACTCCGGTATGGTCAATGATAAACCTTGATTTTCCCGCCCATACATAGGTCATTTCGCCGGCAAACACATCATTCTCGTAAATGATAAAACTCCCTTTTTTTCCGTTGTCTTCTCTTTTGATTTTTGTCATGGTGTCGCAATTCGTAAAACAATGATTTTTATGGGTCAGCTGGCCATAGAGACAGCCACTAAATATTCTCCAGTTCCGGTACCTTAAAAGCCTCCATATCCCAGTTGGCCTTTTTGGCGCCGGCGGTATAGGCCGATTCCATAAAATCGAGTAGGGTGGAGTAGGGGTCGGCTGCTTTTAAGAGATTGGCATAGGTTAAAATGGCCATGTGGCTCCCGTTATTTTCCACCCACACCGCCTCAGATGGTTTTAAAGGCTCTTGGTCTATTCCCTCCGGCGAAGGGTAGGTGTAAGAGTAGAAAGCAGGTTCGGGCATATTTTCATCGCCTGCCCAAAAACCAAAGCTGATGCACTCGTGCGAATACGCGTCTTTGTCTGATAATCGCGCCCCTTCTGCCATAGCCGGTGCCCGGCGGCCGGAAAAACGCGTCACTGCCAAATCCATAGAATGCCAATAGAGGTGAACGGGGCAGGATTTTCCGTAAAAGCGGCCGCTAAACGCTTTAAAAACTCCATCTATCCAAAGCAAAATGCGCCACAAGTCTTTGGTATAGGCTTCATCGTAGTGGTGATACGCTGTAATTTCGCCGAAGGGCTGAT